>JAIVHA010000046.1 GCA_020201295.1 Lysobacteraceae bacterium
GGCCAGGGTCGGCTGGTAACCCACCGCGGAAGGCATGCGGCCCAACAGTGCGGACACCTCGGTACCGGCCAGGGTGTAACGGTAGATGTTGTCGATGAACATCAGCACGTCACGGCCTTCGTCACGGAAGTTTTCCGCCATGGTCAGGCCGGTGAGGGCCACGCGCAGGCGGTTGCCCGGCGGTTCGTTCATCTGACCGTAGACCAGGGCCACCTTGTCGAGTACGCCGCCTTCGCGCATTTCGTGGTAGAAGTCGTTGCCTTCGCGGGTACGCTCGCCGACACCGGCGAACACCGAGTAGCCGGAGTGTTCCACGGCGATGTTACGGATCAGCTCCATCAGGGTAACGGTCTTGCCTACGCCGGCGCCGCCGAACAGGCCGATCTTGCCGCCCTTGGCGATGGGCATGATCAGGTCGATGACCTTGATGCCGGTTTCGAGGATTTCCAGGCTGGCGGCCTGGTCCGCGTAGGCGGGCGGCGCGCGATGGATGGGCAGGGACTTGTCGGCGTTCACGGGACCGGCGTCATCCACCGGGTTGCCGAGCACGTCCATGATGCGACCCAGGGTCGCCATGCCCACCGGCACGGTGATGGGCGCGCCGGTATTGGTTACACCCAGCCCGCGCTTGAGACCGTCGGTGGTACCCATGGCAATGGTGCGCACCACGCCATCGCCCAGCTGCTGCTCCACTTCCAGTACCAGGTTGGCGTCGTCCACCCGCAGTGCATCGTATATTTTTGGTACCGATTCGCGGGGAAATTCCACGTCAACCACGGCGCCGATCACTTCAACGATATTACCCGTGCTCATGGTGTAATCCTCTTTACTCTCTGAATCTTTCTGTACGGGCTCTGCGCCAGCCTGGGAAAACATGTCCAACTGCATGGTGCGCGGCCTGCCCAATAATTGTTTCACCTGTAGGAGCGGCGCGAGCCGCGAGCATTCGCGGCTCGCGCCGCTCCTACGCCATATCCTGCTCTATACCGCCGCGGCTCCCGAGACGATTTCCGAAATCTCCTGGGTGATCGCTGCCTGGCGTGCCTTGTTGTAGACCAGCTGCAGTTCATCGATCAGGGTGCCGGCGTTGTCGGAGGCGGACTTCATGGCCACCATGCGCGCCGCCTGCTCACAGGCCTGGTTTTCCACCATGCCCTGGTAGACCAGGGATTCCACATAGCGCATCAGCAGCCCATCGATGACTTGCTTGGATTCCGGCTCGTAGATGTAGTCCCAGTGGTGCTTGAGTTCCTTCTCCTCGGCGGGCGGAATGGGCAACAGCTGGGTGAGGATCGGCTGCTGGGTCATGGTGTTGACGAAATCGTTGTAACACACATACAGGCGGTCGATGCGGCCTTCGTCGTAGGCATCGAGCATCACCTTCACGGTCCCGATCAGGTCATTGAGGCCGGGGGTGTCGCCCAGGTGGGTCGCCTGCGCCACGATACGGCCGCCGATACGCTTGAAGTACTGGTTGCCCTTGGAGCCGAACACGGCCAGGTCGGTTTCCCAGCCGCTGTCGCGCCAGCCCTTCATATTGACGAGCAGCTTCTTGAACAGGTTGATGTTCAGACCACCGCACAGACCACGGTCACTGGTGATCAGGATTACGCCGACCCGCTTCACGTCCCGCTCGATCAGGTAGGGATGCTTGTACTCGGGATGGGCCTGGTACATGTGAGCGATCACATTGCGCATTTTTTCCGCATAGGGGCGGGTGGCCGCCATGCGGTCCTGCGCCTTGCGCATCTTGCTCGCCGCCACCATCTCCATCGCCTTGGTGATCTTGCGCGTGCTCTGGATGCTCTTGATCTTGGTGCGTATCTCTTTACCGACCGCCATACTCTACGCTCTCATTCGCCGGACTGCGGGATGCGCGGCTGCACATCCCGCCATTACCTGATTACCAGGCGCCGTTGGCCTTGAAGTCTTCCAGGCACTTGCGCATACCCGCCTGGATTTCCTCGCTGTAATCACCCGTCTCGTTGATCTTGGCTATCAGATCGCCGAAGTGGGAATTCGCATGGGCATGCAATGCCGCCTCGAAGTCCACGATCTTCTTGATTTCCACGTCGTCGAGGAAACCTTCGTTGGCCGCGAACAGGGACAGGGCCATTTCCGCGGTGGACAGGGGTGCATACTGCTTCTGCTTCATCAGCTCGGTCACGCGCTGACCACGTTCCAGCTGCTTGCGGGTGGTTTCGTCCAGATCGGAGGCAAACTGGGCGAAGGCCGCCAACTCGCGATACTGGGCCAGGGTCAGACGCACGCCGCCACCGAGCTTCTTGATGATCATGGTCTGGGCCGCGCCGCCGACACGGGATACCGACAGGCCCGCGTTGATGGCGGGACGGATACCGGCGTTGAACAGGTCGGACTCCAGGAAGATCTGGCCGTCGGTGATGGAAATGACGTTGGTGGGCACGAAGGCCGACACGTCACCGGCCTGGGTCTCGATGATCGGCAGCGCGGTCAGCGAGCCGGTCTTGCCCTTCACTTCACCGTTGGTGATCTTTTCCACATAGTCGGCATTGACGCGCGCGGCCCGTTCCAGCAAGCGGGAGTGCAGGTAGAACACGTCACCGGGATAGGCTTCGCGGCCCGGCGGGCGGCGTAGCAACAGGGATACCTGGCGGTAGGCCCAGGCCTGCTTGGTCAGATCGTCATAGATGATCAGCGCGTCTTCACCGCGGTCACGGAAGTATTCACCCATGGCGCAACCGGCGTAGGGGGCGATGAACTGCATGGCGGCGGAATCCGCGGCCGGTGCGGCGACCACGATGGTGTGGTCCATGGCGCCGTGTTCTTCCAGCTTGCGCACGATACCGGCGATGGAGGAGTTCTTCTGCCCCACGGCCACGTAGATGCACTTGATGCCGGTGCCCTTCTGGTTGATGATCGCGTCGATGGCCACCGCGGTCTTGCCGGTCTGGCGGTCACCGATGATCAGCTCGCGCTGGCCGCGGCCCACCGGCACCATGGCGTCGATGGCCTTCAAGCCGGTCTGCACCGGCTGGTCGACCGACTTGCGCTCGATGACGCCCGGGGCGATCTTTTCGATCGGCGAGGTCAGCTTGGCATCGATGGGGCCCTTGCCGTCGATGGGATTGCCCAGGGAGTCGACCACGCGACCCAGCAAGGCCTCGCCCACCGGCACTTCGAGGATCTTGCCGGTGCACTTGACGCTGTCGCCTTCGCGGATGCCCTTGTATTCACCCAGGATCACCGCGCCCACGGAGTCGCGCTCCAGGTTGAGGGCCATGCCGAACACATTGCCGGGGAACTCGATCATTTCCCCCTGCATGACATCGGCCAGGCCATGCACGCGGGCGATGCCGTCGGTCAGACTGACCACCGTGCCTTCGGTGCGCGCCTCGGAGACGGTTTCGAAGTTCTGGATGCGGCTCTTGATGAGTTCGCTGATTTCAGATGGATTGAGTTGCATTGGGATTCCTCTTAATGGGTCAGGGCGCCGGCCAAACGGCCTAGCTTGCCCCGTGCCGAACCGTCGATGACCAGGTCGCCCGCGCGGATGACCGCACCACCCAGCAGGGCAGCATCGGTCCTGCAAGACAGGCGCACCTCGCGACCCAGGCGGGCCTTGAGGGCCGCCGTGACCCGCGTCTGCTGTTCCTCGCTGGCCGGTTGTGCGCTGATCAGCTCGGCCTCCACCACCCCTTCCGCGTCATTGCGCAGCGCTTCGTAGAGCTGGGCAATCTCCGCCAGGGCCGGCAGCCGCTGATTGTGAGCCAATACCTTGACCAGGTTTACCGCGGCCGGGGTAAGCCGGTCGCCGCCCACGTCGATCAGCAGGGCGGCTTTCTGGTCTGCACCGACCCGTGGGCTGGCCAGCCATTCGGCCGCCTCGGGATCGGTGGCGATCATGGCCAGCAGGCGCACGCTGTCGGACCAGCCGGCGAAATCGTTTTCCGCCTTGGCCAGCTCGAACACCGCCTGGGCATAGGGTCGTGCGATGGTTGTGATTTCCGCCATGAACGGCCCCTTAGATTTCCGCGACCAGCTTGTTCAGCAGATCGTCGTGAGTGCTGGCGTCGATCTCTCTCTCCAGCACCTTCTCGGCGCCGGCAAGGGCGATGCCCACGACCTGGGTACGCAGCGCCTCGCGGGCACGGTGCACTTCCTGGTCGATCTCCGCCTGGGCGGCGGTCAGGATGCGGCCGCCTTCCTGCTTGGCGTCGCCCTTGGCCTCCTCGACGATTTCATTGGCGCGCTTTTCGGCGCGGCCGATGATCTCACTGGCCTGTTGTTTGGCTTCGTGCAGCACTTCGGCGGCCCGCTTCTGGGCAAGCTCCTGCTCGTGCTGACCGCGCTCCGCGGCGGCCAAGCCATCAGCGATGACTTTTTTACGTTCGTTCAGCGCATTGATCAACGGCGGCCATATGAACTTCAAGCAGAACCATACGAACAGGAAGAACGCTATGGACTGGCCGATGAGGGTTGCATTGATATTCATGCTGCTACCTCGTGATAGTGGCAGTTAATTCGAAAACCTTTCCGGGAAAGGTTAGCCACCGACCACAGCGAACATGACGTACAGGGACAGACCCACGGCGATCATCGGCACGGCGTCGGTAAGACCCATGACGATGAAGAACTGGGTGCGCAGCATGGGGATCAGCTCGGGCTGGCGGGCAGCGCCTTCCAGGAAGCGGCCACCGAGGATGCCGATACCGACCGCGGCACCCAGGGCTCCCAGGCCCATCATCAACGCGCCAGCAATGTAGAGCAGTGCAGTTTCCATAGTTCTCTCCTAAAGTACCGTATTACCGTGAAGTTAAAGATCAAGAAAAATCAGTGGTCCTTGGCGTGCGCCATATCCATGTATACGATGGTCAGCGTCATGAAGATGAACGCCTGCAAGGTAATGATCAGGATGTGGAAGATGGCCCAGCCCAGTTGCAGCACGCCGGCGAAGCTGCCCAGCACCAGCCCGGCGCCGTACATGATGGCGATCAGGATGAAGATGGTCTCACCGGCATACAGGGAAGGAGCCTTTTACGCTGTCGTCGACGAATTCGACCAGCATTTCCACGAAATTCTGCAGCCCGCCCGGCACACCGGCGGTGGCGCGCTTGGCGGCCATGCGGAAGAAATAGAACATGATCGCGGCCAGGGCGACGGACCAGAGCAGGGAATCCACATGAATAGCCCAGAAGCCCATTTCACCGGCCTGTTCCGCCGACTCGGCGAAACCCCAGTTGCCCTCGGCGTCACGGCCGTAGGTCAGGTTGACGAGGTGGTGTTTGATGTATCCGCTGGAGGTGAGCTCTTCGCTTGCCATAGGTTCAGTGAATCTCGATCAATAAGCCAGAAATCTGAAACGCCAGTTGCCCCAGGATGAATCCCAGCAGCAAGGGCAACGCCGCCAGCTCGAACAGGCCGAAACCGGCGGCCAGCAGCAGCACGACGATGGCGAAGCGCTCGAAGGCAGAGGCATACATCGATCGCAGATGCCGTCCGGCGTCCGCGTGGTGACGTTGCTTACCCTGGTGTAAGCGCCAGGCCAGTAATAAGGCATTGATGCAGGCTATGGCGCCGCCGAACAGCACGGCCTGCGCCACGGGCAGCCCACCGTAGAGATATCCGACGCCGGTCGCGAGGACGACCAGGACGATCTGGAAGCTCAAAATCTTGCGCATGCCCATCGCTGCCTGTCGGGAAGCCGGCGAGCCAGAAGGGCTCCAGCCTTGCCTGTGCCCCGGCGCGCGGGCGAAATTCAGCGGGACGTTTACGAGGTCGCCCCCAGTGCGAGTCGGCGCGCATTATAGGAAGATTCGCGCCGCAGGGTCAATGATGGCCGGATAAAAACCAATTATGGCCACAGTAACAGGCGGGCATTCGCTGCGGGAAAGGCTGATTGACTGACTTATTCCTGTCATTGCGAGCGAAGCGCGGCAATCTCATGGTGCAGGATCAACGGCTTGGAGATTGCCACGCTTCGCTCGCAATGACGAAAAATGAGCGTTTCCCTAGCGAATCCGGCCGAGGATGCCATCCAGCTCGTCGAGGCTGTTGTACTGGATCACCAGCTGGCCCTTGCCGCCCTTGCCATGCTTGACCTGTACGCGCGCACCGAGGCGATCCCCCAGGTCCTGCTCCAGACGCAGCAGGTCGGGTGACTGCGCCCGGGTGGTCGCCGGGGCGGCCACGCCGCCGGGATGGGAGAGCAGCTGCTTCACCAGTCGTTCCGTGGCCCGCACGGTGAGATCCCGGTGCGCCACCTGATGCGCCGCGTCGGGCTGGGCCTTCAACGGCAAGGCCAGCAGGGCGCGGGCATGGCCCATCTCCAGCTGCCCCTTCTGCACCATTTCCTTGACGCTGTCGTGCAGCTCCAGCAGGCGCAGCAGGTTGCTCACGGCGGCGCGGGAGCGACCCACGGCCTCGGCCGCCTGCTGGTGGGTCAGCTCGAATTCCCGGATCAGCCGTTCCAGGGCATTGGCCTCCTCCAGGGGATTGAGGTTCTCGCGCTGGATGTTCTCGATCAGCGCCATGGCGATGGCGGCACGGTCGTCCACCTCGCGCACCACGGCGGGGATCTCCGTCAGGCCGGCCAGTTGCGCGGCGCGCCAGCGCCGCTCGCCGGCGATGATCTCGTACTGGCCCTTGCTCACCAGGCGCACCACGATGGGTTGCACCACCCCCTGGGCCTTGATGGAATCGGCCAGGTCCTGGAGGCTTTCGGTATGCATGTCCATGCGCGGCTGATAGACGCCGCGCTGGATGCGCTCCACGGGCAGGCTGCGCAGCTCGCCCTCGGTGGCCGCGGCCTGCGGCGACGCGGCGGCCGGTGCCGGCGTGGCCACGCGCGCGGCACTGCTGCCGAGCAGGGCATTGAGGCCTTTTCCTAGTCCGCGTTTCTTGGCTGCCATGGGGTCGGGTCGTGTCCGTGAAGGCGGACATCATAATGGATGGGCCGAGCCGGGGACAGACTTAAGTCTGTCTCCATTGTCCGGATAATCAGGGCTCGCTCCTACACCGCCGCCTCGGCCGCTTCCTGCTGCTGGCGCTCCTGCTCGCGCCGTACCAGCTCGCCGGCCAGGGCCAGGTAGGCCAGGGAGCCACGCGAGGACTGGTCGTACTTGAGGATGGGCAGACCGTGGCTGGGCGCCTCGGCCAGGCGCACGTTGCGCGGGATGATGGTGCGGTAGACCTTGTCGCCGAAATGCTCCAGCAGCTGGTCCGACACCTGGTTGGCGAGGTTGTTGCGGGCGTCGTGCATGGTGCGCAGCAGGCCCTCGATCTCCAGCCCCGGGTTCACCGCGGCGCGGATCTGCTCCACCGTGTCCATCAGGGCCGACAGACCCTCGAGGGCATAGTATTCGCACTGCATGGGGATCAGCACCCCGTGCGCGGCGGTGAGGGCATTGATGGTGAGCATGTTCAGGGTCGGCGGGCAATCGATGAGGATGTAGTCGAAGCGCTCGCGGACCGACTCCAGGGCGTCGCGCAGCCGGGCCTCGCGGCCCTCCAGCTGCATCAGCTCCACCTCGGCGGCGGTGAGGTCGGCGTTGCTCGGGATCAGGTGGTAGCCGGCCTCGGTGGCCTGGACCATGATGGCTTCGGCGGGTGCATGGCCCAGCAGCAGTTCATAGGCGCTGAGTTCCACCTCGTGCTTGTCGACACCGCTGCCCATGGTGGCGTTGCCCTGTGGATCCAGGTCCACCAGCAGCACCCGGCGTCGGGTGCCAGCCAGGGAGGCGGCCAGATTGACGGAGGTGGTGGTCTTGCCCACGCCGCCCTTCTGGTTGGTAATGGCGATGATGCGACTCATGAGGCCTTCAGGATAACCAGATTCCGCTCCGCGTCCAGCCCCGGCACCTGCAGGGGCACGATTTCCGAGGCCAGACCGGCCTCCTTCAGGGCATCCATCTCCGCCAGGGGATAGACGCCCTTCATGGCCAGCAGGCGGCCACCGGGGGCCAGCAGCCGTTCCACCTGGGCATGCATCTCCGCCAGGGAGGAATAGGCGCGGCTGACCACCACATCGAAGGGCTGCCCGGGCCGGTAATCCTCCACCCGGGTCTGTTCCACGCTGACATTGTCCAGACCCAGCTCGGCGACGGCCTGGCGCACGAAACGGACCTTCTTGTTGTTGCTGTCCAGCAGCACGAATTGCGTATCCGGGCAGGCCAGGCTCAGGGGGATGCCGGGCAGGCCGGCGCCAGTGCCCACGTCCAGTACCCGGCGCGCCTCCAGGTGCGGCACCACCACCAGGGAATCGAGGATGTGACGCACAATGATGTCGTCGGGCTTGCGCACCGAGGTCAGGTTGTAGACCCGGTTCCACTTGATGAGCAGCTGCACGAGCGCGCCCTGCTTTTTCAGGTACACCAGCAACAGCGAGATGGCGGCCGGGGTGACGCCGGAGACGCGCGCCGCCTGGCCCAGGGTCTCGGGACGCACGCGGCCGAGATTCTCGCACACCTCGGCGGACAGGCCGCGCACCTGTGCATAGTCCAGCCCCGCCGGCAGCGCTTGCTGTTCGTGGCGGCGCTGGCGTTCGATCTCCTGCTGCTGGCGCTCGATATAGCCGGCGTACTTGGCCTGCACCTCCACCTGTTCCGCAACACGGGGATCGGCGACGCCGGGACCGATGCCGTCGATGGCGGTGAGGCTTGCATAATCGAGTTCCGGGCGGCGCAGAAGTTCCATGGCGCGGTGCTCGCGCGCCAGGGGATGCTCCAGCCGTGTATTGAGGGCGGCCGCCACGGGAGAATCGGGGCGCACCAGCAGGCCCGCCAGGCGCTGCTGTTCCGCCTGCACCGCCGTCTGTTGCTGCTCGAAGCGCGTCCAGCGGGCATCGTCCACCAGGCCCAGTTCGCGGCCGCGCGGCGTCAGGCGCAGGTCGGCATTGTCCTCGCGCAGCAGCAGGCGATATTCGGCGCGGCTGGTGAACATGCGGTAGGGCTCGAGGGTGCCGCGGGTGATCAGGTCGTCGATGAGCACGCCCAGGTAGGCCTGGTCGCGCCCCGGCCACCAGGGTTCCTGCTCCAGGGCCTGGCGCGCGGCGTTGAGGCCCGCCAGCAGGCCCTGGGCCGCCGCCTCCTCGTAGCCGGTGGTGCCGTTGATCTGGCCGGCGAAGAACAGGCCGCCGAGGTATCTGGTTTCCAGGGAATAGCGCAGGTCACGGGGGTCGAAGAAATCATATTCGATGGCATAGCCGGGGCGCGTGATGTGCGCCTGCTCGAAGCCCGCGATGGAGCGCACCAGCGCCAGCTGCACATCGAAGGGCAGGCTGGTGGAAATGCCGTTGGGATAGATCTCGTGGGTGTGCAGCCCTTCCGGTTCCACGAACACCTGGTGCGAGCCCTTGTCGGCGAAGCGCACCACCTTGTCCTCGATGGAGGGGCAATAACGCGGTCCCACGCCTTCGATGATGCCGGTGTACATGGGCGAGCGGTCCATGCCGCCACGGATGATGTCATGGGTGTGTGCGTTGGTGTGGGCGATGAAACAGGACACCTGGCGCGGATGATCGGCGACGCTGCCCATGAAGGAAAACACGGGTGCCGGATCGTCACCGGGCTGCTCCTGCAGGCGGCTGTAATCCAGGCTGCGGCCGTCGATACGCGGCGGCGTGCCGGTCTTGAGGCGCTCCACCCGGAAGGGCAGCTCGCGTAGCCGTTGCGCCAGGGCGTTGGATGGCGGGTCACCGGCGCGCCCGCCTTCCTGGTTCTCGAGTCCGATATGGATGCGACCGCCGAGGAAGGTGCCCACGGTAAGCACCACGGTGCGGGCGCGAAAGCGCAACCCCATCTGCGTGACCACGCCGGTGACCCGCTCGCCCTCGACCAGCAGGTCGTCCACGGCCTGCTGGAACAGGGTGAGGTTGGGCTGGTTTTCCAGGGCCTCGCGCACGAAGGCCTTGTACAGGGCACGATCGGCCTGGGCACGGGTGGCGCGCACCGCCGGTCCCTTGCTGGCGTTGAGGGTGCGAAACTGGATGCCCGCATGGTCGGCGGCGCGCGCCATGATGCCGCCCAGGGCGTCGATCTCCTTCACCAGGTGACCCTTGCCGATGCCGCCGATGGCGGGGTTGCAGCTCATCTGGCCCAGGGTCTCGATGTTGTGGCTCAGCAGCAGGGTACGCGCACCCAGACGCGCCGCGGCCAGCGCGGCCTCGGTCCCGGCGTGGCCGCCGCCGACCACGATGACATCGAAATCCTGTGAATAGTCCATGGAATTTCCTCGGGAGGACCGACAAGTGTACGGAAATCCGCCGTAACCCGCCAGAATCGATGCATCCCGCAGGCACGGCCGTGCACCCGTAGGAGCGGGCTCTGCCCGCGAACACGCCCGCGGTCACCGGTTCGCGGGCAGAGCCCGCTCCTACGGGTGTCAGACGATTGGTGCCACGTTTTTCCACGCGCTTCCGTGGCGAAAACCGATTTTTATGTGATGATGGCAACCATGGACAAGACCCTACAGGCCATCCTCGACAGCGTCGGCTCCATCATCCTCGGCAAGGAACGCCAGATCCGCCTGGCGGTGGCCTGTCTGCTGGCGCGCGGCCACCTGCTGATCGAGGACCTGCCCGGGGTCGGCAAGACCACCCTGGCCCATGTGCTGGCCCGCAGCCTGGGGCTGGACTACCAGCGCATCCAGTTCACCAGCGACCTG
>JAIVHA010000194.1 GCA_020201295.1 Lysobacteraceae bacterium
GTGCGGCCTCCTTCCAGCGCACCCCGCAGTGGGAGCGGCTGCAGGCCGGGCTGCGGGAAGCGGGTATGGAATGGCAGCTCGCCCGGGTGGACGGCGAACCCTCGCCGGAACGGGTGGATGCGCTGGTGGCGGAATTCCGCCCCGCCAACCACGACCTGGTCATCGGCATTGGCGGCGGCAGTGTGCTGGATGCCGCCAAGGCCATCGCCGGACTGTTGCGGGTACCCCATTCGGTCATGGATTTCCTCGAGGGCGTGGGACCGGAACTGCCCTACCCGGGTCCAGCCCTGCCCTTCATCGCCGTACCCACCACCGCCGGCACCGGCAGCGAGGCGACCAAGAACGCGGTGCTCAGCCGTACCGGCGCCGATGGCTTCAAGAAATCCTTTCGTGATGAACAGCTGGTGCCGCAACTGGCCCTGGTGGACCCGGACCTGCTCGCGGGCTGCCCATCGGGCCTGATTGCCGCCAATGGCATGGACGCCCTGACCCAGCTGCTGGAATCCTATGTCTCCCTGCGTGCCAACCCCTTCACCGATGCCCTGGCCTGGAGCGGCCTGGAGGCGGTACGAGACAGCCTGCTGGACTGGCACGCGGACCCGCAGGGCAATGGGGCGGCACGCAGCGGCATGGCCTACGGCGCCCTGCTGTCGGGCATCACCCTGGCCCAGGTGGGCCTGGGCTCGGTGCATGGCCTGGCCGCGCCGCTGGGGGCCTTTTTTCCCATCCCCCATGGCGTGGTGTGCGGCACCCTGGTGGCGGCCGCCACGCGCATGAACCTCGACGCCCTGCACGCACGCGCGCCGGAGCATCCGGCCCTGACCAAGTATGCCCGCCTCGGTGAGCTGTTCTGCCAACGCAGTTTCTCGATGGAAACCGTGGCCCAGGAAGCCCTGGTGGAGCGGCTGGAAGACTGGACCCGCCGCCTGCTGCTGCCCCGCCTCGGCGAGTATGGCATCGACGTCGGCGACCTGAACCACATCGCCACCCACAGCCGTGGCACCACCTGGACTGGCAGACCAGCGATTGCCGCGAATACCACACCGGCATCCTGGCCTGGCTGGAAGAAGCGGGCCTGCCCAACGCGCGGCCACCCCTGGCCCTGGACGTGCGCCGCAATGCCTGGCCCACGCAGGAGTTTGACGGCGTGTTCAGTGCCAATACCGTACACATCATGGGGTGGGAGGAAGTGGAAGCCATGTTCGCGGGCATCGACCGGGTGCTGGCGGCACAGGGCCGATTCTGTCTCTATGGTCCCTTCAACTACCAGGGACGCTACACCAGCGACAGCAACGAACGCTTCGACCAGTGGCTGAAGGCGCGGGACCCGCGCAGTGGGATACGAAATTTCGAAGACCTGGATGCCCTGGCGCGAGCGGCCGGCATGCGTCTGTTGCGGGACCATGCCATGCCCGCCAACAATCGCACCCTGGTCTGGGAAAAGGACGGCTGACACCCGCGCAAGCGAATGTCAGCCGCAGAAGACAACCGTCTATTCTTCCAGCTGCCGGACGAACCAGGGCTGCAGCGCCAGGGCGACGCCCAGTGCCAGCAGATAATCCCGGTAGGCGGCCAGGCCGCTGAAATCCATACCGGCCAGGCCATTGAGGCTGACCCAGCCCACTGCAACGATGGCAACAATCCACTTGAACATGACACTTCTCCCTGACTTCCGATTTCGACGCTTGCAGTCTGACCGGGCAGAAGACAAATTTCCGTGACGCATTTCGTCACCCGGGTAAAACCAGGTCACATTTTTGGAAAATCAGGGGGTTCTAAACGCGAAAATGGACCCTGAGGGTCCATCCGTGATGCCGTTCACAATTCCGCCACCGGGTGCGGTGCCACGACCCTGTCGCTGCTGCCCAGCCTATTCGTCGGCCCAGGCCATGGTGTTGCCGTCCGAACGCGCAGGCACCCGACGGCCATCCTGGCGTTCGATGATCTCCTGGATTGCCGGCCGGCTGAGGAAATCTTCCAGGGAGATACTATCCAGGAAATCGTAAATGCGCTTGCTCAGCCCCATCCACAGTTCGTGGGTCAGGCAGCGCTCACCCTTTTGGCAGTTTTCCTCGCCACTGCACATGGTCGCGTCCACCTTTTCATCCACGGCGCAGATGATCTGCGCGATGGAGATGTCACTTCTCGGCTTGGCAAGCCGATACCCGCCACCAGGACCACGCACACCCTTCACCAGACCATTCTTGCGCAACTTGGCAAACAACTGCTCGAGGTAGGACAGGGAAATATCCTGACAATTGGAGATGTCCGCCAGGGTAACCGGACCTTTGCGGTCATGGATGGCAAGATCCATCATGGCGGTGACGGCATACCGGCCTTTGGTGGAAAGTCGCATATTGGAGCCTCACTGGCTGGGCGGGGAAAGCAGGCGTCATCCCCTGTCGCGCTGGTGTCCAGTGATACAGTAGCCGAGTAAATCAGTCAAGTATTATGGCAGGACTTGAGGGGGAATCCCGCCGCGAGACGAACACCTTCAGGACCCGGTGTTGGAGGGCTCCGGTACGCTACCGCACACAGCGGCCCAGACTTCCCCGGAGAGGGGCGGCAGGAAGGCATGGCCCTGGCGCAGGGAATAGGCCAGCCATTTCTGCAGGAAACGGTTGAATTGCCACTTGCGATCCAGGGAGGTATCGCCACGGAAGCGATCAAAGTCCCGGTTCCGCACGCCACGCCGCCGGCCACAGGCGATCACCTCCGCCAGCTGGGCATCATGGTAGATGCGGATCTGGATTTCCGGGGCCGGAAAGCGTCCCTCCCCGTCCTCGAAGTAATAGGTGAGATTGAGGGTAGTGGTGTACTTGCAGCGCTCGAGGATACACAGGTGCAGGTCCAGGGCGCCCGGCAGGGAGGAGCAGGCCTGTGCCGGCACGGCCTCCAGGTCGGGGATCATGCGCCGCAACTGCATATAGTTGCGTTCATACAGGTCCATGAGTCCCGGAAAACTGCGGGGCTCGGCACTGCTGACGACATGTCTCTGTTTCTGTCCGATCATGGTCGCATCATACCACGGTAAAATGGATTGACAGGGTAAAACCAGAGGCTGCATATGCAGCACAATGGCGTACAATGATAGCGTCCTTTCGTGTCAATACTTGACGCCAGGCACGCCCAAAAAGACCAGACCGGTAACGAAATTGCAAGGTTGATTTTTCCCATGTCCGTACTACACATCCTGACTGAGCCCTTCCCCGACCAGAAGCCCGGCACTTCCGGCCTGCGCAAGAAGGTAACCATCTTCCAGCAGCCCCATTACCTTGCGAATTTCGTGCAGAGCATCTTCGACAGCCTGCAGGGCTTCGAGGGCCAGACCCTGGTAGTGGGTGGTGATGGCCGCTACTACAATCGCGAGGCCATCCAGATTATTTTGAAGATGGCCGCCGCCAACGGCTTTGGCCGGGTGCTGGTGGGCCGGGACGGCATCCTGTCCACGCCGGCCGCCTCCTGTGTCATCCGCAAACACGGCGCCTTCGGCGGCATCATCCTGTCCGCCAGCCACAACCCGGCCGGGCCGAAGGGTGACTTCGGTATCAAGTACAACATCGGCAACGGCGGCCCGGCCCCGGAGACCGTTACCGGCGCGATCCACGAGCACAGCCTGCGTATCCGTGAATACCGGGTGCTGGATGCGGCGGATATCGATCTGACGCGGGAAGCGATTCATTCCCTGGGCGGGATGCAGGTGGAGGTGTTCGATCCCGTGACCGACTATGCCGCGCTGATGGAATCCCTGTTCGATTTCGAAGCCATCGGTTCCCTGTTGCGTTCCCGGGACTTTCGCATGCGCTTCGATGCCATGCATGCCGTCAACGGCCCCTATGCCCGGGCCATCCTCGAACAGCGCCTGGGGGCACCGGCGGGCACGGTGATGAACGCACAACCGCTGGAGGATTTCGGCGGCGGCCATCCCGATCCCAATCTCACCTATGCCGATACATTGGTACGCGAGATGTACAGCGAAGATGCCCCCCGGTTCGGCGCCGCTTCCGACGGCGACGGTGACCGCAACATGATCCTCGGGGATCATTTCTTCGTCACGCCCAGCGACAGCCTGGCGGTACTCGCCGCCAACGCCACCCTGGTGCCAGGCTACCGGCAGGGCCTCAAGGGCATTGCCCGCTCCATGCCCACCAGCCAGGCCGCCGACCGCGTGGCGGCCGCCCTTGGTATTACCTGCCATGAAACCCCCACCGGCTGGAAATTCTTCGGCAACCTGCTCGACGCCGGCCTGGCCACCCTGTGCGGCGAGGAAAGCTTCGGTACCGGTTCCGATCATGTGCGCGAGAAAGATGGCCTGTGGACCGTCCTGTTCTGGCTCAATCTGCTGGCGGTACGCCAGCAGTCGGTAGCGGATATCGTGCGGGATCACTGGGCCCGATATGGCCGCAACTACTACTCCCGTCATGACTACGAAGGCCTGGACCTGACATCCGCTGACGCCTTGATGTCGGCTTTACGCACGACCATGGCCAGCCTGCCAGACAAGGTCTTCGGTGATTACCGCGTGAAGTATAGTGATGACTTCCAGTACACCGATCCGGTCGACGGCAGCCTCAGCACCGGTCAGGGCATCCGCATCGCGTTCACGGACGGCTCGCGCATCGTCTACCGCCTGTCCGGCACCGGCACCGAGGGTGCCACACTGCGCGTCTACATCGAGCGCTACGAGGCGCTTCCCGAACATCAACAGCAGGATGCCCAGGATGCGCTGGCCGACCTGATCCGCATCGCCGACGAGATCGCCGGCATCCGGCGCCACACCGGTCGCGAGCGACCGACGGTGATCACCTGAACAGCATATCGAATACTGCACAGAATGACCTTTCTCGCCGCAAAGGCGCAAAGTACGCAAAGAAAAACTTCGGTTAATACCGTATTTTCGTCATTTCACTTTGCGCACTTTGCGGTTTGCATCAATCGACGGTATTTTTCACACAAACCAACCACACCGAATAATTCCCCCACAGGAGACATACCATGCCCCAGCAGGATGAACGGTTCCAGAAAGCCGTGGCCCTGATCGATGCCGCCAACCAGGAGGATCCCAACCAGGAGACCGCCGACGGCAAGGCCTGGCCCAAGGAACTGCTCTACTCCCATCGCATGGCCGATATGCTGGAACGCTATGCACCGGAAGCGGACGATGCCATGAAGCTGGCGATCCGCGCCCAGCATATCCAGCGCTGGAAATCCGCGCGCAGCGACTATCCCATGACCCGTGAGGGCTACCTGAAGTGGCGCACCGACCTGTACAAGTTCCATGCCGAAAGCGCCGGCGCCCTGCTCGCCGAGGCGGGTTACGGGGATGAGGACATCGAGCGAGTGAAACAGGCAGTGGGCAAAAAGGCCATCAAGCGCAACCCGGACACCCAGTTGCTGGAGGATGTCACCGACCTGGTGTTCATCGAACACTACATGCTGGCATTCGCAAGCAAGCATCCCGAGTACGACGAAGAGAAGTGGCTGGATATCATTCGCAAGACCTGGAAGAAAATGTCCGAGCGTGCCCACCAGTTCGCCCTTTCGGGTGGTATCAAGCTGCCCGAACCACTGCTACCCCTGATCCAGAAGGCCGTTGCCTAGGAGCCTGTCGGACTTAGGCGATCGTAGCGAGCAAGGTGGGAGAGCGAGGACAGTTTTTCGATCGTTTGAGGAGAATAGCCGTAGCTATTCGACGAAAAGGATCGGAAAAATGGACCGACGACTGCATGGATGCAGGAGGTAGAGCAACGCATGGAGCAGTTGCCGAGATCAGTCCTGAGTCCGACAGGCTCCTAGCCGCCCCAGCGGTAAGCCCAGGTGCGACGTCCCGAAGCGTAGGTGGTCCTGAAGATGTACAAGGCATGGACCGGGTCGTAGACAAGCGCCTTGCCGTCCAGGGTGCCGATCGCAAGCTCAGGATTCGCGCTCTTCATGCGCCGTTCGTGCCAGCGTTTTGCCAAGGGATCGAAAGCAAAAATCCTGCCTCCGCGCACCCCGCCCCCGATCAGACGATTGGCCGCATCGTAGGCCCAGGCCTCGGTAACGGGTGCGCGCGGCAGTTCCAGGTCGGCAACACGCCGGATCGAGGAAGCCGAAGGCTTCTCCCGGTCGAAATGCACTTCCCAGACACCGGGCGTACGCGAGGTCAGGGCCATGGCATAGAAGCGGTCATTGGGTGGAAAGTACACCAGCGACACCCCCTTGCCGGTGCGCAGGTCAGGCTCGTCGATGGCCACATGGGCGCTGTAACGGCCGTCCACCGGATCGACCGAGCCGATCCCCCCGCTATGGCTGACCAACAGGATGCGGCCACTGACCGGGTCGGTCTCGGCACCGGTTTCAAAACCGACGGCGGGCGTGTCCGTAAAGCGCCAGCGCCCCGTATCCGGTTGGTAGGCGGCAAAGGTGCCGCGGGCGATCACATAGGGCGACGCATCATCGTCCGCGACCGGGGGCAGCTTGTTACAGCCACGACCGCGCCCCTGCATCCTGGCCAGCATCCATAACTCGCTCGGGCGCCCCGCCATGGCCAGCAGATCATAGCTGTGCCGGCTGATGGGATGCCCCGACGAGATCCACAGGGCCCGCTCCCGGTCGACATTTTCGAGGCTGCGGTCCTTGCAGGGGGTCGGCGGGTAGGCCGGCGTCCAACGCAGGGAGGAGAAATCGAATTCATCCACATCATCGCGATAGGTGGCGGCATGGCCGCCACCGAACAGCAATATCCGGTGGCGCTCGCCATCGTAGACCATCCCGCTATAGGCCGTATTCGTCGCACAAATGGGCCAGGGTTCGCATTGGTAGGCGCCCAGGTCGAAGGCAACATGATCGGGGATCGCGGCGAGCACGGGATTCCGCTCGGGGACGAGAGTGCGCGCACCGTCCCCGGCCGCCAGCGCTGCGCTGACGCTCAGCAGGAAAGCCAAACCCCAATGCCACGTCCGTCCCATATTGCACCCATCTCCTTAGTCCACGCGGCGACCC
>JAIVHA010000047.1 GCA_020201295.1 Lysobacteraceae bacterium
CGATCCGGCACTGGCGAGCTTCCAGACTCCCTACCAGGGGCCGGGCCAGCCCGCCGGCCAGCCGCTCTACCTGCACACCTCCCCCGAGTTTCCCATGAAGCGGCTGCTGGCCGCCGGCAGTGGCCCGATCTTCCAGGTCGCCCGGGTGTTTCGCGACGGCGAGGCCGGTGCTCGTCACAACCCGGAATTCAGCCTGCTGGAATGGTACCGGACCGGCTGGGAGCTGGAAGCCCTAATGGACGAGGTGGAGGCCCTGGTGACCGGGTTGTACGAGGGAGCACAGCCCCTGCCGACGCCGCGCCGCTATCGCTACCGGGCGCTGTTCCAGGAATACCTGGGCCTCGACCCCCTGGCGGTGAGCGTGGCGGAATTGCGGGCCTGCGGGGAGCGGGCGGGCATCCGGGCGCCGGCGGGCATGCCCGCAGATGACCCCGATCCCTGGCGTGATTGGCTGCTCAGCCATCTCATCGAGCCGCGCCTGGGGCCGGGCCTGGTGTTCGTGCGGGACTATCCCGCCAGCCAGGCGGCCCTGGCCCGCCTGAAGCCGGGCGATCCCGCCGTGGCGGAGCGCTTCGAGCTGTACTGGGATGGCCTGGAGCTGGCCAACGGCTTCCACGAACTGGGCAATGCCGCCGAGCAGCGCGCCCGCTTCCTGGCCGACAACCGCAAACGCCGGGATCTGGGACTGCCGGAGATGCCCCTGGACGAACGCCTGCTGGCAGCTCTGGAAGAGGGCCTGCCCGACTGCAGCGGCGTGGCCCTGGGCCTGGATCGGCTGCTGATGCGCCTGGCGGGCCTGGCGCGCATCGACCAGGCGCTGAGCTTCGCCATCGACCGGGCCTGACAGGAATGAATATCATGCTGGACAACATTCGCATCGTGCTGGTGAACACCAGCCACCCGGGCAACATCGGCGCCAGTGCCCGGGCCATGAAGACCATGGGCCTTGCGCAGCTGTACCTGGTGCAGCCCAGGGATTATCCCAATGCCGAAGCCACGGCGCGCGCCTCCGGTGCCGACGACCTGCTGGCCCGGGCGGTGGTCTGCGATGACCTCGACAGCGCCCTGGCCGGCTGTCGCTGGGTGGTGGGCGCCAGTGCCCGGCTGCGCACCATCGCGGTACCGCTGCTGCTGCCACGGGACTGCGCCGGGCAGGCGCGCCAGGAATGCGAACAGGGCGAGGTGGCGCTGCTGTTCGGGCGCGAGCAATCGGGTCTCAGCAACGAAGAGCTGGACCGCTGCCATGCCCTGGTGCACATCCCCACCGACGCCGCCTATGGTTCGCTCAACCTGGCGATGGCGGTGCAGGTGCTGGCCTATGAGCTGCGCATGGCACACCTGGACGACGACTGGCAGCCGCCGCCGGAGATCGGTGAACACACCCCGCTGGCCGAAGTGGACGAAGTGGAGCGTTTCTATGCCCACCTGGAGCAGGCCCTGACGGAGCTGGAGTTCCTCGATCCCGCCAATCCGCGCCAGCTCATGCGCCGCTTGCGACGGCTGTTCAACCGGGTACGGCTGGACCGTAACGAGGTGAATATCCTGCGCGGCATCCTCAGCGCGGCGCAGCAGGCGAAAGGCGGCGGGCGCCCGTAGGAGCGGCCTGTGGCCGCGAACCCTCCGGGGCAGCGCCGGGCCTTCGCGGGCAAAGCCCGCTCCTACGGGTGGATATTCCGGACCCTGTAGGAGCGGCCTCTGGCCGCGAACCATCCGGGGAGCCAATGGATCTTCGCGGGCAAAGCCCGCTCCTACCGGTGGCCAGTCCATGTAGGCCCGGATCGTAGTATCATATCCGGTCCGCCGGACCGGAGACGGAGAATCCCCATGTGGGAACGATTGCGCGAAGACATACAGGCCGTTTATGACCGCGACCCCGCGGCACGGACCACGTTCGAGATCCTCACCACCTACCCGGGGGTGCATGCGGTGCTGATGCATCGCCTGAGTCACCGCCTTTGGAACGCCGGCCTGCCCTGGCTGGCGCGGGTGCTGTCCAACCTGGCGCGCTGGGTCACGGGCATCGAGATCCACCCCGGGGCGCGCATCGGCCGGCGCTTTTTCATCGACCATGGCATGGGCGTGGTGATCGGCGAGACGGCGGAGATCGGCGACGACTGCACCCTCTACCACGGCGTTACCCTGGGCGGCACCAGCTGGGACAAGGGCAAACGCCATCCCACCCTGGGCAGCAACGTGGTCATCGGCGCCGGCGCCAAGGTGCTGGGCCCCATCACCATCGGCGCCGACGCGCGCATCGGCTCCAATGCGGTGGTGCTCAAGGACGTGCCCGTCGGCGCCACCGTGGTGGGCGTGCCGGGCCGCATCGTCGGCACCGACATGCACCAGGAGCGACGCGAGAAGATCGCCCGCAAGCTGGGCTTCGACGCCTACGGCACCACCCAGGACATGCCCGACCCGGTGGCCAATGCCATCAACCGCATGCTGGACCACATCCATGCCATGGACGAGCGCCTGGAAGAGATGTGCAAGGGCATGAAGGCCCTGGGTGCGGAGATCAGCGAGCTGAACCTGCCCGACCTCGGTCCTTGCGAACTGGGCAGCACGGCGCCCACGGAGCCCCTGGAATCCACGGCGGATGAAGGGGAGAAGAGCCCCCCTAATTCTTGACTGATTTAGTCGGATATGGCATCTTGCACCGATTAGATGCTGCGAGTTCGGATGTTGTTATGAAGCTGACGAGCAAGGGCCGCTACGCGGTCACGGCCATGCTGGACCTGGCCCTCCATGCCCAGAAGGGGCCGGTCACCCTCGCGGGGATCTCCGAGCGCCAGGGCATTTCCCTTTCCTACCTGGAACAGCTGTTCACCCGCCTGCGCAAGCAGGGCCTGGTGACCAGCACCCGCGGTCCCGGTGGCGGCTATTCCCTCAGCCGTCCGGCCCGCGAGTTGATGGTGGCTGACGTGGTGACGGCGGTGGACGAGAGCGTGGATGCCACCCGCTGTGGCGGCGATGCCAACTGCCATGGTGGCGAACGCTGCCTGACCCACGACCTGTGGATGGACCTCAGCGACCAGATCCACGGTTTCCTCAATGGCATCAGCCTGGGCGAACTCATGGAGCGTGGCGGTGTGCGCCAGGTGGCGGAGCGCCAGGATCGCAAGGCGACCGAGGCCGTGGTGAGCGCGCCGGTGAAATCCTCCGCGAGTGCCATACGCTCCTGAGCGGGCCTGGTACATGAATTGCGTCGCCCGCGAGGGCGCGACGAACAACCATTGCATTGCAGGTGTCTGACATGACCGTAAAAACGCCCATATACCTGGACTACAGCGCCACCACCCCGGTGGATCCGCGCGTGGCGGAGAAGATGTGTGCCTGTCTCACCCCGGACGGCAATTTTGGCAACCCCGCCTCCCGTTCCCACCGCTTCGGTTGGGACGCGGAAGCGGCCGTGGATGAGGCGCGCGCCCATGTGTCGGCGCTGGTCAAGGCCGATCCGCGCGAGATCGTGTTCACCAGCGGCGCTACCGAGTCGGACAACCTGGCCATCAAGGGCGCCGCGCATTTCTATCGCAAGAAGGGCACCCACATCGTCACCGTCAAGACCGAGCACAAGGCGGTGCTGGACACCTGCCGGCAGCTGGAGCGCGAGGGCTTCGAGGTGACCTACCTCGAACCCCTGACCAGCGGCCTGCTGGACCAGGAGGCCTTCCGTGCCGCCCTGCGTGACGACACCATTCTGGCCTCGGTCATGCATGTGAACAACGAGATCGGCGTGATCCAGGACATCGCCGCCCTGGGCGCCATCTGCCGCGAGCGCGGCGTGGTGTTCCACGTGGACGCGGCGCAGAGCCCCGGCAAGGTGGAGATCGACCTCGAGAACACCCCGGTGGACTTGATGAGCTTCTCGGCCCACAAGATCTACGGCCCCAAGGGCATCGGCGCCCTGTACGTGCGCCGCAAGCCGCGCATCCGCCTGGAGGCGCAGATGCACGGTGGTGGTCATGAGCGTGGCATGCGTTCCGGTACCCTGGCCACCCACCAGATCGTGGGTATGGGCGAGGCCTTCCGCATCGCCCGCGAGGAGATGGCCGAGGAAAACCTCCGCATCAGCGCGCTGCGCGACAAGCTGTTGAAGGGTTTCCAGGACATCGAGGAGGCCTATGTCAACGGTGACCTGGATCAGCGCATCGCCGGTAACCTGAATATCAGCTTCAACTTCGTGGAAGGCGAAAGCCTGATCATGGCGCTGAAAGACTTGGCCGTCTCCAGCGGCAGTGCCTGCACCTCGGCCAGCCTGGAACCCAGCTATGTGCTGCGCGCCCTGGGTCGCAATGATGAATTGGCCCACAGTTCCATCCGCTTCACCCTGGGACGTTTCACCACGGAAGCGGAGATCGACTACACCATCGAACTGGTGAAGGCGAAGATCGACAAGCTGCGCGCACTGTCCCCGCTGTGGGAGATGTACAAGGATGGCATCGATCTCAGCACGGTACAGTGGGCGGCGCACTAAGGAGACTCTGGTTAAGTCGTCATTGCGAGCGAAGCGCGGCAATCTCGAACCTCTGACCAGCAGGCCAGGAGATTGCCACGGCGCTACGCGCCTCGCAATGACGGGTGCCGGAATTGATCAGGGTGTCCTTTGAATATCCATATTCGGAAGTAATCAGCACTACAGGAGAACCGACAGATGGCCTATAGCGAAAAGGTTCTGGACCATTACGAGAACCCGCGTAACGTGGGGTCCTTCGACAAGCATGGCAGTGGTGTGGGCACCGGCATGGTGGGCGCACCGGCCTGCGGCGACGTAATGAAGCTGCAGATCAAGGTCAATGCGGCCGGCATCATCGAGGATGCCAAGTTCAAGACCTATGGTTGCGGCTCCGCCATCGCCTCCTCTTCGCTGCTGACCGAATGGGTCAAGGGCAAGACCCTGGACGAGGCCGGCCAGATCAAGAACAGCCAGATCGCCGAGGAACTGGCCCTGCCGCCGGTGAAGGTACATTGCTCGGTAAGTTCATCATGGCCATCACCCTGACCGAAGCCGCCGCCCATCGCGTCAAGACCTTCATGGAAAGCCGGGGCAAGGGCGTGGGCCTGCGTCTCGGCGTGCGTACCACCGGCTGTTCCGGCATGGCCTACGTGCTGGAGTTTGCCGACGAAATCGCCGATTCCGACCATGTGTTCGAGGATCATGGCGTGAGGGTGCTGGTGGATCCCAAGAGCCTGGTCTACCTCGACGGCACCGAGCTGGATTTCGCACGTGAGGGCCTGAACGAGGGGTTCAAGTTCAACAACCCCAACGTCAAGGACGAGTGCGGCTGCGGCGAAAGCTTCAGCGTCTGAGCCTGTTCCTTTGACTGTTTTGTGATTGGCCACGGAAACACACGGAAAAACACGGAAACAAAATCCAGATCCATTCTCATCGCGGGGTGTGCCACCCCGATGGATCTTGCTGGGCAGTCCAGCCGGGATTATGATCTTTTCCGTGTAATTCCGTGTGTTTCCGTGGCCATTGATTGAAACGCACACCCCTGGCCACGACTATTCATGCCTGCAGAACTTTCCAGCAATCACTTTGAACTGTTCGGTCTGTCCCCGGCCTTCGAGCTGGATCGAGCGCGGCTGGACGAACGCTATCGCGAGTTGCAGCGCCAGGTGCACCCCGACCGCTTCGCCAGCGCCGGGGACCAGGCGCGGCGCATCTCCATGCAGCAGGCAACGAGGCCTACCAGGTCCTGAAGGACCCGCTGCGGCGCGGGCGCTACCTGCTGGAACTGCGCGGCATGGACTTCGACGACCAGCAGCAGTCGCTGCGCGATACCGCGTTCCTGATGGAGCAGATGGAACTGCGCGAGGAGCTGGAAGTGGTGGCGGAGGCGAGCGATCCGCTGGCGGTGCTGGCCGGCTTCATCGACCGGGTGCGTGCGAGCTTTCGTGCCCTGCAGGACGAGCTGGCGGCCTCCCTGGACGGCAGCGAGAAGGTTCCCGAGGGAGCCGTGGCGCTGGTGCTGAAGATGCAGTTCTACCGCAAGCTCGAGGAAGAGGCCGAGGCGCTGGAGATGGACTTCGAGGATCAGCTCGGCTGAGTGTGGCGCCAGTTTTGGAAATCATATTGGCCACGGAAAAACACGGAAAAACACGGAAAAGGGCATCATTCTGGCTGGCAGGTCAGGCATGATCCATCGAGGTGGCACACACCTCGATGCAATCGGATTTGGATTTTATTTCCGTGTAATTCCGTGTGTTTCCGTGGCCATAACTGTTTTTTTGTAATCAAGAGCAACCTCCATGGCCCTACTGCAGATCGCCGAACCGGGACAGTCCACCGCGCCGCACCAGCACCGGCTGGCGGCGGGGATCGATCTCGGCACCACCAATTCCCTGGTGGCCACGGTGCGCAGCGGCGTGGCCGCTACCCTGCCCGATGACGCAGGTCGCCACCTGTTGCCTTCGGTGGTGCAGTATCGCGCGGACGCCGAACCGCGGGTGGGGCATGAAGCCCTGGCCGGGGCGGTGCATGATCCGCTCAATACCATCGCCTCGGTCAAGCGCCTGATGGGCCGTGGCGTGGCTGACGTGAAGACCCTCGGCGACCAGCTGCCCTATGCCTTCGTGGCAGGGGAATCGGCCATGCCGCGCCTGCACACGGTGGCCGGCGATGTGAGTCCCGTGGAGGTGTCCGCCGAGATCCTCAAGGTGCTCAAGGCGCGTGCCGAGGCCAGCCTGGGCGGCGACCTGGTGGGCGTGGTGATCACCGTGCCGGCCTATTTCGACGATGCCCAGCGCCAGGCCACCAAGGATGCCGCCACCCTGGCGGGCCTCAACGTGCTGCGCCTGCTCAACGAACCCACCGCCGCCGCCGTGGCCTACGGCCTGGACCGCGCCGCCGAGGGCGTCATCGCCGTCTACGACCTGGGTGGCGGCACCTTCGACATCTCCATCCTGCGCCTGCACCAGGGTGTGTTCGAGGTGCTGGCCACCGGCGGTGACACCGCCCTGGGCGGCGACGACATGGACCGGGCGGTGGCGCGCTGGATCATGGAGCAGGCCGGTATCGGCGAGGATGCCGATCATGCCCAGATGCGCCGCCTCATGCGCGACGCCTGCGCCGCCAAGGAGGCCCTCACCGGGGCTGCCGTCATTCCCCTCGATGTGGAATTGATGGACGGCAGTCACTGGTGTGGCGAGCTTACGCGCGTAATATTTGATGAACGGGTGGCGCCGTTGTTGCGCAAGACCCTCAACACCTGCCGCCGCACCCTGCGCGATTCCGGAGTGGAGGTCGCGGACGTCTGCGAGGTGGTGATGGTGGGCGGTTCCACCCGTGTGCCCTGCGTGCGCGCGGCGGTGGCGGAGTTCTTCGGCCGCGATCCCCACGTGGAGATCGACCCCGACCGGGTGGTGGCGGTGGGCGCCGCCATCCAGGCCGACATCCTCGCCGGCAACAAGCCCGAGGACGAGATGCTGCTGCTGGACGTGATCCCGCTGTCCCTGGGCATCGAGACCATGGGTGGCCTGGTGGAGAAGATCATCCCGCGCAACACCACCATTCCGGTGGCGCGCGCCCAGGAATTCACCACCTTCAAGGACGGCCAGACCGCCATGGCCCTGCA
>JAIVHA010000048.1 GCA_020201295.1 Lysobacteraceae bacterium
CCCCCATGCCCAGTTGGGTCATGCCCGGCTGGCGGCCCACAACCAGGAGTGGGAGCTGGCGCTGGCGGCGGTGGGGCGGGCCCTGGTCCTCGACCCCACCCTGAGCCAGGCGCATGTGTTGCGGGCCCGGGTACGGGTGCAGATCGGCGAGCCTGAAGCGGCCCTGGACGAACTGGCGGCGATCGTGGCGCAGCAGCCCGACGACAGTCAGTTGCGCCTGGCCTATGCGCGCCTGCTGGTGGAGCTTGGCCAGGTGGAGGCCGCCCGTGCGCAGTTCCAGATCCTGGCCCGCCAGGAGCCGGACAACCCGGAAGTGCTCTTCCCCCTGGCGCTGCTGGCCCTGGAGGCGGAGCAGCACGATGATGCCGAGCGCTACCTGCAGCGCTTGCTGGAACTGGACAGCCACCTGGCGGAAGCCCACTACTACCTCGGCCAGCTGGCGGAAGCCCGCGCGGAATATGAACTGGCGCTGGACTGGTATTCCCGGGTCGAGCCGGGCGCGCAGCATTGGCAGGAGGTCCAGCTGCGCATGGCCCACCTGGAAGGCCGGCTGGATCGTGTGGCCGAGGCGCGGGCCCGGCTGCAGGATCTGCGCGCACGGGATCCCGGCGCGGCGCTGCGGCTGTTCCTCGAGGAAGGGGTGATCCTGTTCCGGGCCGGCCTGTATGAGGAGGCCCTGGCCCTCTACGACCGGGTCCTGCAGGTGCATCCCGACAACGATGATTTGCTCTATGCCCGTTCCCTGGTGGCGGAGCGGCTCGGTCGGCTCGACATCGCCGAGGCGGACCTGCGCAGTATCCTGGCACGCAACCCCGAGGATGCCCGCGCCCTCAATGCCCTTGGCTATACCCTGGCGGACCGCACCGACCGGTACCAGGAGGCCCTTGGGTATATCGAGCGCGCCCACGCCCAGGCGCCCGATGATCCGGCCATCATCGACAGCCTCGGCTGGGTGCATTTCCGTCTCGGCAACCTGGCGCTGGCCCGCGAGCACCTGCAGCGAGCCTACGCCTTGCAGCCGGATGCTGAAATCGCCGCGCACCTGGGCGAGGTACTCTGGACCCTGGGTGAGCAGGACGCGGCGCGCCGCGTCTGGGATGAAGGCCGGGAACTCGATCCCGACCATCCCGTGCTGCGTGACACCCTGGAACGCCTGCTGCCCTGATGCGCGCCGGCTTCTGGTTTGCCCTCCTGTTGCTGACGGCCTGTGCCAGCCGGCCGCCCCTTACGGTCAGCTACCCCGAGCAGTGGCATGCCCATGCCCGGTCCGCGCTGGACTGGCGGGATTGGGAATTGCAGGGCCGGGTGGCCCTGCGCATGGAGGACGAGGGCTGGCACGGCGGATTGTACTGGCGACAACAGGGCGCCGCGTCGCCCGGACCGGGCCCAGCTCGCCTTCGATGCGGAAGGGCGGCTGGCACGGCTCGAGGAGGCCGGCTGGGTGGTGGAATACCAGGGCTATGGCGAGGACACGCTGCCGCCCATGCCTGCCCGGATCGCGCTGGAACATGCGGGGTTGCGCCTGCGGCTGGTGGTGGACCAGTGGCAACGCCTGGCGCCGGCCGGAGCCACGGATGACTGAGGTGCCCTACGGTGGGCAGCCCTGGCCGGCGCCCGCCAAACTGAACCTGTTCCTGCACATTACCGGGCGGCGCCCGGACGGCTACCACGAGCTGCAGACCCTGTTCCAGTTCCTCGATCATGGCGATGAGCTGCGCTTCCATCCGGCCCCGGCGGGCCGTATCGAGCTGCTGCGGCCACTGCCCGGGGTGCCCGCGGACCAGGACCTGTGCCTGCGCGCCGCCCGCCTGTTGCGGGAGCACACCGGGGTGCGTGCCGGCGTGGTCATCGAGCTGGACAAGCGCCTGCCCATGGGCGGCGGCCTGGGCGGCGGCAGTTCCGACGCCGCCACCGTGCTGGTGGCGCTGAACCGGATATGGGAAACCGGGCTGAATACGGACCAGCTGGCCGCCCTGGGCCTGCGCCTGGGGGCCGATGTCCCTGTCTTCGTTCGGGGTTTTGCCGCCTGGGCGGAAGGGGTGGGGGAGCGGCTCACCCCGGCTACCCCGCCGGAGCCCTGGTACCTGGTGGTGGTGCCGTCGGTAAGCGTATCAACCGCCGCCATTTTTTCCGAACCGGAATTGACACGGGATACCCCTCCTATCACAATAGCCGACTTTCTTTCGGGCGCTGTCCATAACGACTGCGAGCCGGTGGTGCGCCGCCGCTTTCCCGCGGTGGATGCGGTCCTGGCCCACCTGCGTGAGCATGGGCTGGCGCGGATGACCGGCACGGGTGCCTGCGTGTTCCTGCCCCTGGTCGACGCGGCCGCGGCACACGCGCTGGATGCGCAGCTGCCGCCGGACTGGACGCGCTTCATCGCCCGGGGATGCAACCGATCGCCGCTGCTGGCGCGGTTGGCGCAAGGCGCCTGAGGCGCGCTGCATTTTTTTGGGCCGTCGCCAAGCGGTAAGGCACGGGGTTTTGATCTCCGCATACCCAGGTTCGAATCCTGGCGGCCCAGCCAAACTGGAAAGCACCACGCGTGCGACGCGAGGTAACTGAGAGGCAGGCAGTAGTTCCGCCAGGGTTCGAACCGAAAAGGTTCGACACTTTCGCGCAGCGGAAGTGAACAGCGGAGCTTGCGACGCTGGCCCCGGAGGGGTGAGGGCGCAGCCCGAATAATCCTGGCGGCCCAGCCAAACTGGAAAGCACCACGCGTGCGACGCGGGGTGCTGAAGTTGAATGATCGATACCGGGGAGAGATGTTCCGTGCCTGAATCCGATAGCCGCATGATGGTGTTCACCGGCAACGCGAATCCCCGACTGGCGCAGGATATCGTCAACCATCTGCACCTGCATCTGGGCAAGGCCAGTGTCGACCAGTTCAGTGATGGTGAGATCTTCGTGGAGATCGAAGAGCACGTGCGCGGCAAGGACGTTTTCATCGTCCAGCCGACCTGCTCGCCGGCCAATGACAACCTGATGGAATTGCTGGTGATGGTGGACGCTCTGCGGCGCGCCTCCGCGGCCCGCATCACCACGGTGATACCCTACTTTGGGTATGCCCGCCAGGACCGGCGGCCGCGCTCGGCGCGGGTGCCGATCACGGCCCGGGTCGTGGCGGACATGATCTGCCGGGTGGGCGCCAACCGGGTATTGACGGTGGACCTGCACGCCGACCAGATCCAGGGCTTTTTCGACGTGCCCGTGGACAATGTCTACGCCTCGCCGATCCTGCTCGGTGATGTCTGGCGGCAGAAGTATTCCGACCTGGTGGTGGTGTCGCCGGACGTGGGTGGCGTGGTGCGCGCCCGGGCCCTGGCCAAGCGACTCGACGACGCGGACCTGGCGATTATCGACAAGCGCCGCCCGCGGGCTAATGTATCGCAGGTGATGCATATCATCGGCGAGGTGGAGGATCGCACCTGCGTGCTGATCGATGACCTGGTGGATACCGCCGGCACCCTGTGCAAGGCCGCCAAGGCACTCAAGGAACATGGCGCCCGGCACGTGGTGGCCTACTGTACCCACCCGGTGCTGTCGGGGCCGGCCATCGAGAATATTTCCAGCTCCGAACTGGACGAGCTGGTGGTGACCGACACCATTCCCCTGCGCCCGGCGGCGCTGGAATGTGATCGCATCCGCCAGCTGAGCATTGCGGAAATGCTCGCCGAGACCATGCGCCGGGTGCATAACGAGGAATCCGTAAGTTCACTGTTTATGGATTGATGTCCCGCGGGACATGAGTCCGATTTGCGGCATACGCCGTCAACAAGACGCCGAACCTGGTCGCGGGTGAGGCGGTCGCCAATAAAGTGCCGAGCAGGGTGCTGTCCCGTTCCGGGACCGTAGGCCGCATGGGTGAGGCGGAAATAGTCCGATGTCCAGTGGACATCGGACCCGCCGAACGGGTTCGCGAGCTTTTTGCGAACCCTGGACCTGTGTAGCAGGCGGCCTTCGAGCGTACAGGGATGTATTCACAGCGAGTCCCGGAACGGGACAGCACCCTGCTCACGCAATGCTTGGCGATTTTTATCAGGAGAGCAACATGAGTACCGATTTTCAACTGAACGCCGAAAAGCGCGAGGACATGGGCAAAGGTGCGAGCCGCCGCCTGCGTCGCGCCGGCCGGGTTCCGGCCATTGTCTATGGCCTGGATCAGGCACCCGAGGCCATTTCGATGACCCAGAACCAGGTGCTGAAGCATCTGGAAAACGAGGCCTTCTACTCGCAGATCATCACCGTGAACCTGGATGGCAAGTCCACCCAGGCGGTACTGCGCGATCTGCAGCGCCATCCCTTCAAGTCCTACATCGTGCACATGGACCTGCAGCGCGTCGACATGAACCAGGCCGTACATGTGCACGTGCCGCTGCATTTCATCAATGAGGAAATCTGCGTGGGCGTGAAGGCCGGCGGCATGGTCAGCCATGAAGTCATCGAGGTGGAGATCTCCTGCCTGCCGAAGGACCTGCCCGAGTTCATCGAGGTGGACATCGGCAAACTGGATGTAGGTGATTCCCTCCACCTGTCCGACCTTCAGTTGCCGGCCGGCACCAGCCTGCTGGAACTGGCCCGTGGCGAGGACCATGACCTGGCGGTGGTGAGCATTCACGCCAAGAAGGTTAGTGATGAGGAAGTCGAAGGCGAGGCGGAAGGCGAAGGCGAAGGCGAAGGCGAAGCCGAGGAAGGCGGCGCCTAAGCGCCCCGGCGCAACGCGCCCGTGGCAGCCATCCAGCTCATCGTGGGGCTCGGTAATCCGGGTCCCGAGTACGACCGGACCCGGCATAATGCCGGGTTCTGGTTTGTGGATGCCCTGGCGCGGCAGCGTGGTGACAGCCTGCGGCACGAAAACCGTTTCCATGGGGAAACGGCCCGTATCGAACGGGACGGGCTGGAGTGCCGCCTGCTGAAACCGCTGACCTTCATGAATCGCAGTGGCCAGGCGGTGTCGGCACTGGCGAAGTTCTATCGTATCCCCCCCGAGTCCATCCTGGTGGTGCATGACGAACTGGACTTGCCGCCAGGTACGGCGCGCCTGAAGAAGGGTGGTGGTCACGGTGGTCATAATGGCCTGCGCGACATCATCAGCGCCCTGGGCGGTAATGGTTTCCTGCGCCTGCGCATCGGCATCGGCCATCCGGGCCACCGCGATGATGTGGTGGAGTACGTGCTGCGCAAGGCCTCCCGGCAAGACGAGGGGCTGATCGAGCAGTCCATCGACGCGGCCCTGGGCGTGGTACCGCTGCTGCTCGCCGGCGAGGTGGAGCGGGCCATGCATCAGCTGCACAGTGCGCGTTGATCGGTGGCTTTGTTTACCCGATCATTGCAAAATCTCTCCTGTAGGAGCGGCGCGAGCCGCGAATGTTCGCGGCTCGCGCCGCTCCTACAGGTGCCTCCCTGGATATCACCGCCCGTGCGGTCCGGCATTTCGATCCACAATAGCTCCTCACCCTGCCGGTATCGGGATTTGGTGCCTTTCCCGAAAGGGTTTTTTGCAACTGTCAGGTTTACTCAGGAGTCAGGAATATTGGCTACAACACAGGGTGTTCCGCCACTCCGGCATTCGCCGGAATGACGAGATTCGATTGTAGCGATAAATACTGACTCCTGTATAAGGCGTACGCGTACTCGGTGGTAACTTTAGGTACAGGGTTCAAACAGGAACAACACCATGGGTATTCAATGCGGTATCGTCGGTCTGCCCAATGTGGGCAAGTCCACCCTGTTCAACGCCCTCACCAGGGCGGGCATCCAGGCCGAGAACTATCCCTTCTGCACCATCGACCCCAATGTGGGTGTGGTGGCGGTGCCCGACCCGCGCCTCGACAAACTGGCGGAGATCGTCATGCCGCAGAAGGTCATCCCCACCACCATGGAATTCGTCGACATCGCCGGCCTGGTGGCGGGCGCCTCCAAGGGCGAGGGCCTGGGCAACAAGTTCCTGGCCAATATCCGCGAGACCGATGCCATCGCCCAGGTGGTGCGCTGCTTCGAGGATGACAACGTCAAGAGCGGCGACAAGGACGCCAAGGCGAGGCTGGCGCTGTTCGAGCGGGTGCGCGATTACCTCGATGGGGGCGGCATGGTGCGTACCCTGGGGCTGGGCGAGGAGGAGCGCAAGCTGCTGCATGATCTGCACCTGCTCACCATCAAGCCCACCATGTATATCGCCAACGTGGCCGAGGATGGTTTCGAGAACAATTCCCGCCTGGACCTGGTGCGTGGGCGTGCCCTGGAGGAAGGCGCTATCGTGGTGCCGGTGTGCGCCGCCATCGAGGTGGAGTTGGCGGAACTGGACGTGGAAGAGCAGGGCGCCTTCCTGGCCGAGATGGGCTTCGATGAGCCGGGCCTGAACCGGGTCATCCGTGCCGGCTACGAACTGCTTGGCCTGCAGACCTACTTCACCGCCGGGGTGAAGGAAGTGCGTGCCTGGACCGTGAAGATCGGCGCTACCGCGCCCCAGGCCGCGGCGGTCATCCACACCGACTTCGAAAAGGGCTTCATCCGCGCCGAGGTCATCGCCTACGAGGATTTCGTAACCTGCAAGGGTGAGCAGGGTGCCAAGGAAGTCGGCAAGCTGCGCCTGGAAGGCAAGGAATATATCGTCCAGGATGGCGATGTGATGCACTTCCGCTTCAACGTCTGAATCCATCGCCAATCATGACCGCCACGGAATGATTTCGCGCTCGTAGGAGCGGCCTCCAAGTGGTGTCGTATCCTGGAAAGGTTCGAAGGTGCGCCTGACTTTGTAGGAGCGGGCTTCGCCCGCGAACGGCCCGGCAGTCCGCCGGTTCGCGGCCAGAGGCCGCTCCTACAAGGTTCACTCCGCCGGCAACCCCTGCAGGATGTTGCCCCGCACTGGCGGGCTGAACACCGTGCGCTTCAGCAGGTCCAACGAGAACGGTTCGCGGCGGTTCCAGGGCATGAGCGACAGGAAGCGCGCCAACGGGCAGTAATCGAACAGCATCATGGCCGTGGTGCCGATGATCTGGATGAAGTAGATGAAATAGAGTGGTCCCCATTGCCCGGCCAACAGCCTGGAATCACGGAAACAGTCGAAATGCTCGGTGATGCGGCCGTCCACCAGGCCGCAGCTGGCGGCGGCACGGGCGCAATCGCGCATGGCATCGGTCATATCGATGCCGATGGCCCTGCCGGTAGGACCTGCGCGGCCTTCGGGGCGGGGCTTGCGCCGCTCGCCGGCAACTCAGTCATAGGCGGCCTCACGGGCCGAGCCTCCAAACCGAGGGGTTGGGAGCCTTCCGGGAAGGCACGGACTTGCTCCAGCGTCTGGAGCCCTTGGGTCTTGAGGGTCACGATCATCCTCCGGTGATCCCAAACCCGGACCCTTCAGGCTCACTTCTCGCTGGAATCACGCTCCACGTTCAGGCTCATGTGTCGTTGGAAGAGGCTTTGGCTGGACAAGCACAGCCCAAGCCCCTACAATTTCGCCTCTTTCCGTGGCCGGGTTTTCCCGGCCGCCGGCAACGAACGATCCATGGCTACGTAGCTCAGCTGGTTAGAGCACATCACTCATAATGATGGGGTCCCCTGTTCGAATCAGGGCGTAGCCACCATTTCCCCTTTACCACCCGATTGGCTTGCACGACAGGCCTCCTGCCGCTGCGGGAGACCCCGCTCGTGTTTCCGCTTGGCTCCCCGGAGCGGGATGACTGGGGGAACGCCAACTAGTTGACAGATTCCCTTCGGCATGCCTGCCAGTCGAAAGGCCGTGCCCCCTCCGGATTACTGGCTTGTAAAAATATAAATATCAAACAGATAGATTCTTTCAATGTGCTCCACATGGGCGAGCCATCTGCCTCCCTCAGCCCTTGGTCCGGATATTGCTATCTGATGTGGTGATATCCCACGGCCGGGAGCATTGGCTATGTATGGACAACATTTTGGGCTGGTGTCCTCGCCCTTCCGCATCACCCCCGACACGCGCCGCTTCTACCCGGGGGCGCAGCGCGGGGCGGTGCTGGACGCGCTCGCCTACGCCATCCTGCGCGGCGAGGGCATCGTCAAGCTCACCGGCGAGGTCGGCAGCGGCAAGACCATGCTGTGCCGTATGCTCGCCGACCGTCTGGCCGCGGATGTCGATATTGTCTACCTGGCCAACCCCAGCCTGCGGCGTGAAGACGTCCTGCAGGCCATTGCCCTGGACCTCAAGCTGCCTACGGACGGTGGCCGACTCAAGGTGCTCCAGGTGCTGCACGACTACCTGCTCCAGCGCCATGCGCAGGGACGCCGTGTGGCGGTGTTCGTCGAGGAGGCGCAAGGGATGGACCTGGATGCGCTCGAAGAGATCCGCCTGTTGTCCAACCTGGAGACGCGCGAGGACAAATTGTTGCAGATCGTACTGTTTGGCCAGCCGGAACTGGATGTGCATCTTGCCGTCCATGAGGTGCGCCAACTACGCGATCGCGTTACCCACAGCTTCACCCTACCCCCGCTGACACTGGCGGATGTCCGCGACTATATCCCGTTCCGCCTCCGGGCGGCCGGTTACCAGGGGCGGGATCCGTTTACATTACCCGCGTACTGGTACCTGGCGCGCGCCTCCAGTGGGCTCATCCGGCGGCTTCATATCCTCGCCGACAAGGCCTTGCTGGCCGCCTATGCCGATGACTGCCGGCAGGTACGGTTTCGGCATTTGCGCAGGGCCGTCGCCGACAGTGAGTTCGCAGCCAAATGGCCGGCGCTGCCGCGCCCGGGTTGGGGTTTCACCGCCCTGATCCTGTTCCTGACGGGTATCGGCACGACGGGCCTGGCGATGCTGCCGCAGGCGGGTGTCTCCGCCATGAACACGGCCTCGATATCCCGCCATGATGGCCGACCCGAATCCTCGCCCAGTCCGGCACCTGTTAACCCCGGGCGGGTTCGTGCCGAAGCAGCGGAAATCACTGAAAGCGCATCCTCCTCGACTTTCTCCGCCCGCGTGGCGGCCACGCAGTCCTGGTTAAACTCGGGCTTCGTCGGTCGCTATACCATCCAGATCATGACCAGTGACAGTGCGGCTCCTGCACCGCTGGAACGTTACCTCATGGAACCCGCCAGGTTGGCCCATCTTGACCGGCTCTACATCGTGCCCGCTGCCATCAATGGCACACAGCGCTGGTCGGTATTGTACGGAAATTACGACAGCTATGCCGCCGCGCAACTGGCATTGCAAGAGATACCCGCGGCGCTGAAAGGGAATGGTCCCTATCTGCGTTCCCTGCCAGCCGTGAAAAAGGAGGCGTCCGGCTACTGGTTACCGGCGCGACAGGATACATGATGCATACACGATACTCGTCACGTTTGGCGATGCTGCTTGTGGGCCTGCTGCTGGTTGCCTGCGCGCCGACTCCCCAACGCCCTGATCGGGGACATGTGGCCTCGCCGCAGACAGCCGTACAGGACATTCCGTCACCGGTGCAGAGCGCGCCCCGGTTGGAAGTGCCTAAACCGAGTCCACCACTGGAAACCTACAGCGTGGTGGTCACCGAGGTATCGGTAAAGGACATGCTGTTTGCACTGGCCCGTGATGCGGACATTAATGTGGATATTCACCCAGGCGTCAGTGGCACCGTCACCCTGAATGCCATCGACCAGACCCTGCCACAGATCCTGGATCGCATCGCGCGTCAGGCGAATGTCCGGTTCACGCTGGAAGGGGATACGCTCCAGGTCGAGCCCGATCAGCCATTCCTGCGCAGCTACAAGATCGACTATGTGAACATGGGGCGCGACAATACCAGCAATGTGAGTGTTGCGACCCAGATCGCCACCACGGGCCAGGCCGCGGGCGGCGCGGCAGGCGGGGGCGCGGGGGGCAACAACTCGACCACGGATGTCACCAGTACGTCCAATCACCAGTTCTGGAGAACACTGGAAAGTAACGTGCGTGCAATTCTCGGTGATGTCAGTGATGCCGAGAGCTCGGCCGCGGTCATCGTGAATGCAGAATCGGGCATCCTCACGGTGCGGGCCACCACGCGCGAGCACCGGCAGATCATGGGCTTTCTGGATCAGATCCTGATGAGCGCACAACGCCAGGTCATGATCGAGGCCACCGTGGTCGAAGTGAAGCTCAATGACGAATACAAGTTTGGCGTGGACTGGAATCTGATCGCCAATGGCGCCGGTCTGAGTGTGAACCAGTCGCTGCTCGGGACCAACCTCAGCGAGACACCTTTTTCGCTGCTTACCTATAACGACCCGGATACACGGCGCGGCGACGTCACCGCCAATGTCGGCATGTTGCGTCAGTTTGGTGATGTGAAGGTTCTTTCCAGCCCGCGAATCATGGCGATCAACAACCAGACCGCACTGCTCAAGGTGGTCGATAACCTGGTGTATTTCACCATCGAGGCAGATACAACCGCGACCGATGGCGTGGCCAATACGACCTTTACCAGCACCGTGCATACGGTTCCGGTCGGATTCGTGATGAGTGTTACGCCGCAGATCAACGATACCGATACGGTGATCCTGAATATACGTCCGACGATCTCCCGGGTGACCAGTTTCGTGCGTGATCCGAACCCGGCATTGGCCCCATTCAACATC
>JAIVHA010000049.1 GCA_020201295.1 Lysobacteraceae bacterium
GGGATGGGGTCGCGGGGTTCGATCCGGCCCAGGCTGGGCTGGGGCGGCACATGCAAGGGCCGCTCGGCCCATTGCACCGACTCCGAGGCCGATTGCCGGTCGAATCCGCCCGTCCACCACCAGGCGCCGGCCACCACCAGCAGGCCTCCCAGTAATAGAGGCGACCAGCGTCTTCCCGCACCGGCCGCACCCAGATTCAGTCCCGCCTGGCCGGCATGGGCCCGCAGGGCATCCCGGGCCATGGCATTCATGGGGCCGGGCAGCCCGCCCGAGGCCTTGGCGATGGAGCGCACCTCGGTGGAGGAGAAAGGGCTTTCGCCCCCGTAGCCCGCCACGGTCAGGCGATACATCAGGTAGGTCGCGGCCTGGACCTCGTTGAAGCGAGGCACGCTCAGGGTCTGCACGAAGGGCGCCAGGCCCGGGGCCAGGCCTGCCTGGGCCAACAGGCCTTCCAGGGCAGGGGCCCCGAACAGCAGGATGCGCAGGCGCTGGACCGTGGCGCCGGGGTCGCCGGCCAGGCCGGCCAGGCGGCGCAGCAGGGAGGGTGGCACCTGCTCGGCATCGTCGATGATCAGTACCGGCAATTCCATGGCCTCGCGCAGATCCAGGCAGTGGCTCATCACCCGTTCCGGCAAGGCCTCGACATCCGCGGGCAACGACTCCAGGCCCAGGCATTCCGCCAAGCTGCGCAGGGCGGTATCGAGGCTGTGCACCTCGTCGCCGCGGAGCACGCAGACACGCCAGTTGTCCCCGGCCCGTTCGCTCAATTCGCGCAGCAGGGTGGTCTTGCCGGCGCCATGCTCGCCCAGTACCACCAGCAGGCTGTCGCTGAACTGCAGCAGATGGGTCAGCAGGTCGAGGCGCTGCAGGAAGGCCGGCTCCGCATAGAAGAACTCCGGCCGGTAGCCGGGCGCGAAGGGATCCTGCTCCAGTCCGAGCGTGGTCAGCCAGTCCCGGGAGTCGTCCTGTGGCGATGGCTGCGTCATGGTTCCCGTCTACCCCTGGTTGCCGGCCTGCATGAATACCACCCGGTAGCCGCGCCGCAGCTGGTCATCACGTACCTTGAGCATGGCCTGTTCGGCGCTTTCATAGTCAGGGTAGTGCTCCCGCGCCAGGCGGCCGCGCGCACCCTGGCTGCCCCATTCCCGCAACAGGGTCCAGCCGTCAATGAGGTCCTCCTGCAGGTGCAGGTGGTAGAACCGCGGCGGTCGTTCGTCGGTGGGCGGGATTTGCATGTAGATACGCATGGCGTTTGATCAGGGCTGTGGGTGCAAGGGGGCGCATCAGGTCAGTTCCCTGGGATTGTACACCCGTTCATATTCGGTAATGGCATAGCGATCCGTCATGCCGGCGATATAGTCGGCGACCGCGCGCGCGCGTCCGGCCTCGCCCTGGGTCTCGGCCAACAGGCGCACCTGTTGCTGGGCCTTGTCAGGCAGCAGGCGCGGGTCGCCGAAGAAGGCCTCGAACAGGGATTCGATGACCTGGCGGGCCTTGCCGCTCATGCGATGCACACGGTAGTGACGATACAGGTTGGTGCGCAGAAAGCGTTTCAGTTCCAGGTTGCGCTCGCGCATGGAGTCACTGTAGGCGATCAGCGCCTCGTCCTGGGCACGTACCGCTTCCAGGTCCGCGGGCGCCGCCGCCCGTATGCGCGCGATACTGGTCTCCACCAGGTCGCCCACCTGTTGGCCGATCATGCGCCGCACCACTTCGTGGATGACGCGCCGCGCCGGCAGCTCCGGGTAGCTGCGCGCCACCGCCTCGTGATGCTCGGCGAACAGCTCGATCTCCCGCAACTGTTCCAGGCCGATGAGGCCGGAACGCAGGCCATCGTCCACATCATGGCTATTGTAGGCGATCTCGTCGGCCAGGTTGGTGAGTTGGGCCTCCAGGCTGGGCTGGCGCTTGTCGAGGAAACGACGGCCCAATTCGCCCAGCTCGGCCGCCTTGGCCGGGGCGCAATGCTTGAGGATGCCCTCGCGGGTCTCGAACATCAGATTGAGGCCGGTGAAATCCGCGTAGCGTTCCTCCAGCTCATCCACCACGCGCAGCGACTGCAGGTTGTGCTCGAAACCGCCATGGTCCTTCATGCAGGCATTCAGGGCATCCTGGCCGGCATGGCCGAAGGGGGTGTGGCCCAGGTCGTGGGCCAGGGCGATGGCCTCGGTGAGGTCTTCGTTGAGGGCCAGGGTACGGGCGATGGCGCGGGCGATCTGCGCCACCTCGATGGAATGGGTGAGGCGGGTGCGGAACAGGTCGCCCTCGTGGTTCACGAACACCTGGGTCTTGTATTCCAGGCGGCGGAAGGCGCCGGAATGGATGATGCGATCGCGGTCTCGCTGGAATTCGCTGCGGTAGGTGGGGGCCGGCTCGCGGTGGGCGCGGCTGCGGGAGTTGCTGTCCCGTACCGCGTAGGGCGCCAGCAATGACTGGCTGGTGGCGACGGTTACGGGCAGCGACGTCATAGGGCCGCGGCCAGGGTCGCGCGCAAATGCCGCGGCTGGAAATCCCCGCTGATCACGGCCTCGCCGATGGCCTTGAGCAGCACCAGGCGCAGGCCGCCATCCAGTACCTTCTTGTCCACCGCCATGAGATCGAGGAACTGCTGCTCGGTCATGGTGGCGGGCGCCTGCACGGGCAGGCGGGCCCGTTCCAGCAGGACCCGGATGCGTTCCACATCGGCATCCTGCAGCCAGCCCTCGCGGCGCGACAGGTCGGCGGCCAGGTACATGCCGGCGCCCACCGCCTCGCCGTGCAGCCAACTGCCGTAGCCCATGCCGGTTTCGATGGCATGGCCGAAGGTGTGGCCGAGGTTGAGGATGGCACGCAGCCCGCCCTCGCGCTCGTCGGCCGCCACCACCTCGGCCTTACAGGCGCAGGAACGCTCGATGGCCTCGACCAGGGCGCCGGTGTCGCGCGCGTTTAAGGCATCCATGTGCGTCTCCAGCCAGGCGAAGAAATCAGGCGCGCGGATCAGGCCGTACTTGATCACCTCGGCCATACCGGCCGCCAGCTGGCGTTCATCCAGGGTGGCCAGGGTGTCGGTGTCGGCCAGCACGCAGCGCGGCTGGTGGAAGGCCCCGATCATGTTCTTGCCGCGCGGATGGTTGACGCCGGTCTTGCCGCCCACGGAGGAATCCACCTGCGCCAGCAGGGTGGTGGGTACCTGGATGAAATTCACGCCGCGCTGGTAGGTGGCGGCGGCAAAACCGGTCATGTCGCCTACCACGCCACCACCCAGGGCGATGAGAGTGCAATTGCGGTTGAAGCGCTTTTCCAGCAGCCGGTCGTAGATGCGGTTGAGCACCTCGAGGGTTTTGTATTCCTCGCCGTCGGGCAGGATGACCGCGTCCTGGTCGAAATCCGCGAGGGAAGCCTGCAGACGCGCCAGGTACAGGGGTGCCACGGTCTCGTTGCTGACCACCATCACCTGGCGGCCGGTGATGTGGGGCTTCAGCAAGGCGCCATCATCCAGCAGGCCGGGGCCGATGTGGATGGGGTAGCTGCGTTCACCAAGCTCGACGGTAAGGGTTTTCATATCCTGGTCACGGAATACGGGTTCGGGCCATTGTATCAGGGAGTGCGCGGCGCGACAGGCTGCTAGTACTCTATCGAGTTAATAATTACGGATACCCGTTCACACCGCATGCGGACGCCTGGCAGCCTTGATGGCCACGGAAGCACACGGAATGACACGGAAAAACGCGGAAAGATTGCATTGCTGCCAATGCAAGCCACCCGTAGGAGCGGCCTCTGGCCGCGAATGCCCGGCGCACCACACAGGGTTCGCGGCCAGAGGCCGCTCCTACGGGTGGCTTGCAGTACGACGTAAATATTTTCCGTGTGCTTCCGTGGCCATGACAATCCGTCAATTTCAGGTTGGAGGAGTACTAGGAGCCTGTCGGACTCAGGCGATCGTAGCGAGCAAGGGGCAGGAGAGCGAGGACAGTTTTTTGATCGTTTGAGGAGAATAGTCGTAGCTATTCGACGAAAAGGATCGGAAAAATGGACCGCTCTCCCACCGGCGCAGTACGACTGCATGGATGCAGGAGGTAGAGCAACGCATGGAACAGTTGCCGAGATCAGTCCTAAGTCCGACAGGCTCCTAGGACGCCGGCGCGTCCTCCCGGATCAGGCGCAGGATGTCCTCCACCACCTCCCGCACCCGGCGGCCGTCGGTATCGACGACATGGTGGGCCACTTCCCGGTACAGGGGTTCGCGCGTGCGCATCAGCTCCTCCAGCCGGGCGCGGGGATCATCCGTCTGCAACAGGGGGCGATTGCGGTCACGGGCGGTGCGGGCGAGCTGCTGGTCCACCGAGGTGCGCAGGTAGATCACCTGGCCACGGTCGTGGAGGTGGTGGCGGTTGTCCGGGTCCAGTACGGCCCCGCCGCCGGTGGCGAGCACGATATCGGAGCGTTGGCTGAGATCGTCGATCGCGGCCCGCTCCCGGGCGCGAAAACCGGCCTCGCCTTCCAGCTCGAAGATCAGCGGGATCCCCACTCCGGTACGGTCCTCCACCTCCTTGTCACTGTCGAGGAAGGTCCGGGACAGGGATTTGGCGAGCTGGCGCCCGATGGTGGATTTGCCGGCCCCCATGGGACCGACCAGAAACAAACTGCCCGGCATATTCATGCCGGGCAGGTATGCCAGAAACCGCGTCTACAGGCAAGCAATCAGAGGTTCAGCTTGTCCTTGACGATCCGCGGGGTCACGAAGATCAGCAGTTCTGACTTCTCGTCCAGGTCGCGTTTGGTGCGGAACATCCAGCCCACGCCCGGCAGGTCGCCGAACAACGGCACCTTGTCCACTTCGTTGAGGGTGGTCTGCTCGTAGATGCCGCCCAGCACCAGGGTCTCGCCATTGTCCACCAGCACCTGGGTGTTCACCTCGCGGGTATCGATG
>JAIVHA010000195.1 GCA_020201295.1 Lysobacteraceae bacterium
GACGAAAAGGATCGGAAAAATGGACCGCTCTCCCACCGGCGCAGTACGACTGCATGGATGCAGGAGGTAGAGCAACGCATGGAGCAGTTGCCGAGATCAGTCCTAAGTCCGACAGGCTCCTAGTTTGCAATACGGGTTGCGGCCAAGGACAATTGCCGCTGATTCCTCCAAGGTAGTACCCATATTCCGACCGCCATGACAAAACGACTCCTTTTCCGCCTCTGTTTGCCGTTTCTCGCCTGCCTGCTGCTGGCCGGCCAGGCCTCGTCCGCTTCCCTGCCGGTGCCCAAGCCACCGGCCATCGGCGCCGAGGCCTACCTGCTGCAGGATTTCCACAGCGGCCAGGTGCTGGCGGAAAAAAACATCGACGAGCGTATGGAGCCGGCCAGCATCACCAAGATCATGACCGCCTATGCCGTGTTCAAGGAGATCCAGGGCGGCCAGCTGGCCCTGGATGACCTGGTCAGGATAAGCGAGAAGGCCTGGCGCACCCAGGGCTCGCGCATGTTCATCGAGGTGGGCAAGCAGGTGAGCGTGGAGGATCTGCTGCAGGGCCTGATCGTGCAGTCGGGCAACGATGCCAGCGTGGCCCTGGCCGAGCACGTGGCCGGCAGCGAGGACGCCTTCGCCGGCCTGATGAATCGCTATGCCCGGGAACTGGGGATGACGGGAACGAACTTCGTCAACAGTTATGGCTGGCCCCACGAACAGCACTACACCACGGCGCTGGACATCGCCATTCTGGCCCGCCACCTGATCGAGGAATTCCCCGAGTACTACCACTGGTACGCCCAGCGGCAATTCACCTTCAATGGCATCACCCAGCACAACCGTAATCGCCTGCTGTGGCGCGACGCCTCGGTCGACGGTCTCAAGACCGGCCATACGGACTCGGCCGGCTACTGCCTGGTCACCTCCGCCCAGCGCGAGGGCATGCGTCTGATCACCGTGGTACTCGGCACCCGCAGCGAAGAGGCCCGCGCCGTCGCCAGCCAGTCGCTGCTGAACTACGGGTTCCGCTTCTTCGAGACCCACAAGCTCTACGAGGCAGGCAATGAGTTGACCCAGGCGCGGGTGTGGAAGGGCGCCCTGGAGCAGGCCCCCCTGGGCCTGGGCGAGGACCTGTTTGTCACCATCCCGCGCGGCCAGTACGATCGCCTGGATGCCTCCATGACCCTCGACAGCCGCATCCTGGCACCGGTACAAAACGGCCAGACCCTGGGCAATGTACATGTGCGCCTGGGCGAGCACCTGGTCGCCGAACGGCCACTGCTGGCGCTGGCCGGGGTGGAGGAAGGTTCCATCTGGCAACGCCTGGTGGACGAGGCACGGTTGTATTTCGATTAACCTCCGGCCCTGGCTGCCTTATTCGGGACGTCATTGCTTCGCTGCGCTCGCAATGACGGTGAAATGATTTTCTTTGCGTCCTTTGCGCCTTTGCGGTGAATAACCAGTTCCAAGACACCACCCTAACCGCACACTCCGGAACCCCAGCCATGACCACGGTCTACCTGAACGGCACATTCGAACCCCAGGAACAGGCTTCGCCTGGAACCGCACCTGGACCGGCTGCAGAACAGCCTGGACGGCATCCGCCTCGGCAACCCCCTGACCCGCGCCACCTGGCGCGAGGTGCTGGAGGAACTGCTGCGCCGCAACCGCGATCCGGATGATCCCCGCGATGACCAGTCCTTGTATCTCCAGGTCACCCGCGGCGTGGCCCCGAAACGCGACCACGCCTTTCCCGTGCCGGAGCAAGCCACCGTACTGGCCATGAGCAGCCCGATTCCGGCGCCCTCCCCCGAGCTGGCCCTGCGCGGGGCGAGCGCCATCCGCCTGCCCGACAGCCGCTGGCAGCATTGCCACCTGAAGACCATCACCCTGCTGGCCAATGTGCTGTCGCGCCAGCAGGCCCTCGATGCCGGCGCCGGCGAGGCGATCCTGGTGCGCGATGGCCTCGCCAACGAGGGCGCCGCCAGCAACCTGTTCGTGGTCAGCGACGGTGTGCTGCGCACCCCGCCCAAGAGCGCCAAGCTGCTGCCCGGCATCACCCGCGACCTGGTGCTGGAACTGGCCGGCCGGCACGGGATTCCCTGCCGCGAGGAAGACATCCCCGCCGCGGACCTGGACACGGCCGAGGAGATCTGGCTCACCAGCTCCACGCGCGAGATCCTGCCCGTCACCGAGCTGGACGGGAACGCCGTGCGCGACGGCAAGCCTGGCGCACTGTGGCAGCGCATGACCCGCCTCTACCAGGACTACAAGGACGCCGTGCGCGCCGGCACCGCAGGGTAGCGGATACCCCCATGTCCACTCCCCAGGCGAGGGCGCCGGAGGAATGCTACCACTGCGGCCTGCCGGTACCACCGGGCAGCCCGTACCAGGTCCGCATCGACGGCCAGGAACGGCCCATGTGTTGCCCCGGCTGCCAGGCGGTGGCCCAGGCCATCGTCGCCGGCGGCCTGACCGACTTCTACCGCTACCGTACCGCCACACCCGCCGCCGGCAGCCCCGGGCTGGTGCCCGAGGCCCTGCGCCAGCTCGATCTCTACGATCGCCCGGAGGTCCAGCAGAGCTTCGTGCGCAGCGAGGCCGGCACCGTGCGCGAAGCGGCGCTGATCCTGGAAAACATCGTCTGTGCCGCCTGTGTATGGCTGAACGAGCGCCACGTGGGCAGCCTGCCCGGGGTGCTGGAATTCAGTATCAACTTCGCGACACGCCGTGCACGCCTGCGCTGGGACGACAGCGTCATTCACTTGAGCGAGGTGCTGGCGGCCATCGCCGCCATCGGCTACATCGCCCATCCCTACGACCCCCATCGCCAGGACGAACTGTACCGGCGTGAGCGTGGTCGCCTGCTCAAGCGCCTGGCGGTGGCCGGCCTGGGCATGATGCAGGTGATGATGCTGGCGGTGGCCCTCTACGCCGGTGACTACTACGGCATCGACGCCGAACTGGAACATTTCTTCCGCTGGGTGAGCCTGCTGATCGCCTCGGCGGTGGTGCTGTACAGCGGCCAGGGATTTTTCATCAATGCCTGGCGCGACGCCCGCAATCGCCGGGTGGGCATGGATGTGCCGGTGGCACTGGCCATCGGCAGCACCTGGCTGGCCAGCAGCTGGGCCACCTGGACCCGCGCCGGCGAGGTCTATTTCGAGTCCGTCACCATGTTCGTATTCTTCCTGCTCACCAGCCAGTTCCTGCAGCTGGGCGCACGCCAGCGTGCCGGCCAGGCCGCCGAGGCCCTCATGCGCCTGCTGCCCGCCATGGCCTTGCGCGTGGGCGAACAGGGCGAGGAGACGGTGGCGATCGCCGACCTGCGCCCCGGTGACCGGGTGCGCATCCGGCCGGGTGATGCCGTGCCCGCCGACGGCACGGTGCTGGAGGGCCTCAGTTCGGTGAACGAGTCCCTGCTCACCGGCGAGAGCCTGCCCCATACCCGCCAGGCCGGTGACGGCCTGATCGCCGGCAGCGTCAATGTGGAAAGCCCGCTGCTGATGCGGGTGGACAAGACCGGTGCCGACACCACTCTGTCCGCCATCCAGCGCCTGCTGGACCGCGCCCAGACCGAGAAGCCGCGCATCGCCCACCTGGCCGAGCGCGGCACCGGCTGGTTCGTCGGCACCATCCTGGCACTCACCGCCCTGGCGGGGCTGGTGTGGTGGCAGGTCGACCCCGGACAGGCCTTCTGGGTCATGGTGGCCATGCTGGTGGTGAGCTGCCCCTGCGCCCTGGCCCTGGCCACCCCCGTGGCCGTGACGGCCGCCACCGGCGCTCTGACGCGCCTCGGGCTGGTCACCACCCGGGGCCATGCCCTGGAGGCCCTGGCCCAGATCCGCCATATCCTGTTCGACAAGACCGGCACCCTGACCACCGGGGAACTGCAACTCGACGCAGTCATCCCGTTGCGCCCCGGCGTGGATGGGGAACGTTGCCTGGCCCTGGCCGCCGCCCTGGAGCGCGGCTCCGAGCATCCCATCGCCCGGGTGTTCAGCGCCCGGGAGACGGGGCTGGAGGCGCACGACGGCCTCGCCACCCCGGGCCAGGGCATGGCGGGCCGCATCGAAGGACAGGATTATCGTATCGGCACCCCCGCCCATGCGCGCGCGGCGGAGCATGCCGAGGTGCTGGCCGCGGCTGCGCGCCGCCCCGATGCCAGTCTGGTGGTGCTCGGTGACGCGGACGGCGGCCTGGCCCTGTTCGTGCTCTCGGACCAGTTGCGCGCCGATGCCCGGGATGCCATCGCCGAGCTCCAGGCCCTGGGACTGGAGGTGGAACTGCTGAGCGGGGATGGTACAGCGCCGGTGCGGCGCGTGGCCGAGACCCTGGGCATCGGTCACTATGCGGGGCGCATGACCCCGGCGGACAAGCTGGAACGGATCCGCGCCCTGCAGGCGGGCGGCGTCGTGGTGGCCATGGTGGGGGACGGTGTCAACGATGCCCCGGTGCTGGCCGCCGCCCAGGTCTCCGTGGCCATGGCCAACGGCACCGAACTGGCCCAGGCCAGTGCCGACATGATCCTGCTGTCCGAGCAGCTCCGCCACCTGCCCATCGCCGTGCGCACGGCGCGGGACACGGTGCGCATCATCCGCCAGAACCTCTACTGGGCGCTGGGCTATAACCTCATCGCCCTGCCGGTGGCCGCCTCGGGCATCCTCACCCCCTGGATGGCGGCCCTGGGCATGTCCGCCAGCTCCCTGCTGGTGGTGCTCAATTCCCTGCGCCTGACCGGCCGGCGCTGAGTTGCAGAGCACGCCGGTATGGTTCGCGGGCAGAGCCCGCTCCTACGGGTGCCTGTAGGAGCGGCCTTGGCCGCGAACCGGCAAATTACAACGCGCCGGTGCGCAGCACGCCCACGCCCAGGCCCTCGATCACCAGGGGCTGGCGGCGCAGGTCCACGCGAATGGGTTCGAAATCCGGGTTCTCCGGCAACAGGCGCACGATATTGTCGCGCTGCTGGAAACGCTTCACCGTCACCTCGTCGCCCAGGCGCGCCACCACGATCTGGCCGTTGCGGGCCAGGTGGGTGCGGTGCACTGCCAGCAGGTCGCCATCGAGGATGCCGGCGTCGCGCATGCTCATGCCACGCACCCGCAACAGGTAGTGGGCACGGGGATGGAACAGGGCGGGATCGACGGGATAGTGGTCCTCGATATGCTCCTCGGCGAGGATGGGGCTGCCCGCCGCCACCCGGCCCACCACCGGCATGCCGCCCTCCTCCAGCAGCCGGATGCCCCGCGAGGAACCGGGCACCAGCTCGATCACCCCCTTGCGGGCCAGGGCCTTGAGGTGGTCCTCGGCGGCATTGGGGGAACGGAAACCGAAATGGTCCGCAATGTCGGCGCGGGTGGGGGGGCAGCCCTCGCTGAGCATGAACTCACGGATCATGTCGAGGATCTCGGCCTGGCGCGGGGTGAGGGATTCGTTCATGGCGGAGCCCATCCTGTGGATTTATCCAGTAATGCCTGGAAGTATATACAGGCCTGGGAATTGCGCAAGCCCGGCGCGAGACCACCCGATCTACCGGGTTTACCCCTTGTAGGAGCGGCCTTGGCCGCGAACCAGCTTGGAGCTGGTGCCCGCAAGGTGGCCGACATCCTGCCCCGGGACACGCTGTGAATACATGCCCCAGGGCACCTTCTCGACCGCTACGCGGTCTCACCTTGTCCCTGTACGCTCGATGGCCGCATCCCTGCGGCCAACGGTCCCGAGGCAGGATGCCGACCGCCTTGCCCATATTGCCTGATTCGCGGCCAGAGGCCGCTCCTACAAGTGCCGCAATCCGGTATCATAGGCCTACCCTGCACAACCGCTGTACACATCCATGAGCCTGCCGTCCCCCTACCAGCGCCACCGCACCGTCGCCGTCCGTATCGGCCCCATCACCGTGGGTGGCGATTCCCCCGTGGTGGTGCAATCCATGACCAATACGGACACCGCCGATATCCAGGCCACGGTGACCCAGGTGGCACAGTTGGCCCAGGCGGGCTCGGAACTGGTGCGTATCACCGTCAATACCGAAGAGGCCGCGGCGGCGGTGCCGCACATCCGCGAACGTCTCGACCGCCAGGGCTGCGCCGTGCCGCTGATCGGTGATTTTCATTTCAACGGCCACAAGCTGCTCGCCAAGCATCCCGCCTGCGCCGAGGCACTCGCCAAGTACCGTATCAACCCCGGCAACGTGGGGCGGGGCAAAAAACGCGACGAACAGTTCGCCACGATCGCCGTGTACCGGGAACTGGCCGGCCGCAGCGACCATGCCCTGCACCTGGGGCTGACCGAGGCGGGCATGGGCAGCAAGGGCATCGTCGCCTCCACCGCCGCCCTGGCGGTACTGCTGCAGGAAGGCATCGGCGACACCATCCGTATCTCCCTGACACCGGAACCCGGCGGCAGCCGCAGCCGCGAGGTGCTGGTCGCCCAGGAGATCCTGCAATCCATGGGGCTGCGCTCCTTCACCCCCGCCGTGGTGGCCTGCCCCGGCTGCGGGCGCACCAGCAGCGACTATTTCCAGCACCTGGCCCAGGATATCCAGGCTTATTTACGCGAGCAGATGCCGGCCTGGCATGAGCACTTTCCCGGGGTGGAGAACATGACCGTGGCCGTCATGGGCTGCGTGGTGAACGGCCCCGGCGAGAGCAAGCACGCCAACATCGGCATCAGCCTGCCCGGCACGGGCGAGCGCCCCGTGGCACCGGTGTATGTAGATGGGGAAAAGACCGTCACCCTGAAGGGAGAACGGATTGCCGAGGAATTCCAGGCACTGGTCACGGAATACGTGCACCGCACCTACGGCCAGGCCGATGATGAAGCAACGGGATAGAAGCCGAACTACTCAGACTATGCTTAGGGAACCTCTGATTTATTCGTGAAACCGTCATTGCGAGCGTAGCGAAGCAATCTCAGGCTACAGTAGAGCAACAGCTTGGAGATTGCCGCGTCGCTGCGCTCCTCGCAATGACGAATAAATCAGAGGTTCCTTAGGTCCGGAACAGTCGCTCGATATAGGCGCGATCCTGGTCGGAAATGCAGATGACATGAAAGCCGGTCCAGTAGCAGGCGCCATCATGGCTCTCGCGACTCCAGAGGCTTTCCACGCCGAGACGGATTTCGTTACAACCTTCCAGCGGCGCTGGTAGTGGAATCAGCAGCTGAAAGATGCGGTTCACCATGATCGGATGCTGGCTGGTGATCATCATCCCTTCCTGGGTAATGTCCACCAGTCGGCCCAACTGGCGTTCGGAATGCACATCGAACACCTCCAGCGCCTCGGTCACCGGACAGCGTTCCAGCTTACGCTTTTCGTGTGCGTCCAGGTTCTTTGCTTCACTCATCTCGATCGCCTCACTGTCAGATATTCGGCCTGCCATCAGGCACTGATTTTCTCGCCCCTGCGCAACAGATTGCGCACTGCCTCCATGGCCCGGTCCACGAAGGGTGCCCGTTCCTGCGCCAGGATCCTGACCCGGCCGGCGGCCATGCCACTGGTTAATTCATGACGCGTCTTCACCGCGGCCTTCACACCCAGATTGTCGACGAACATGTAATGCCCCGCCTTTTGGGTATACCAGGCCAGCTTCAAACGCCGGCGCGGCTGCTTATCCGTCTCCGCGAATTCAAACCAGGTACCGAATTCGACTTCGACCAGCTGCCGCAAAATTGCCTCTTCCCTGGGCGATGGCGTCCTCTCCGCCGAGCCAGTCGCATCAGTGGCCTCCAGCGACGTGGATTCTGTCGACGTGGCCGGAGATTGTCTTTTGCTATTCGATGTTGCCGCTGGTACTGCCGCCCGGGAGGGGTCCAATGCCGCGCATTGGCTGTCCACCAGCAGCTGGTACAGCTGGCCGGTATCATCATTGCCAAAGTTCGCGAGCTGTTCCAGACCTTCGCGCAAGCCGTCCTGCAATTCCGGCAGGCGCTCGCGCAGTTCCTGGCGGGATTGTTCATCGGCACGAAGCACAGTGCTGTCAATAATGTCCGCCATGAGGCGGAGGGCCAGGGCCCAGAAGGGGCTCTGTTCTCCTTCCAGGTCGCGTAACAGAATGAACATCAACTTGTCGGCCCATACCTGGCGCAGTAACTGCTCGATGGCGGGAGGCAGGGATTTCCCCTCCATACCCGCTTCGATGAGTTCACGGACCCGCTGCCGGGCCTGCTGCAATTTTTCCTGGCCGCTGGCCGCCTCGCGATTACGCTGTTCGGTGACCTCGGCGGTATGACGCATCTGTGACAGCCGCGTCCGGAACTCGGCCAGCACTTCGGCGAAAATGGCCAGCTGGTCATCGAACTCATCCAGGATGCGAT
>JAIVHA010000050.1 GCA_020201295.1 Lysobacteraceae bacterium
CCGCTCCTACAGGTGCCTCCCTGGATCTCACCGCCCGTGCGGTCCGACAGGCTCCTAACCCGTATTGCGCATCCCGCCGGCGATCCCGTTGATGGAACGTAGCAGTGGATCCAGCCACTGTTCCCGCTGATCTTCTTCCAGGGCTGTGTCACGCACCCGCTTCAGTAGTGTGTACTGGATGTGATTGAGCGGATCCAGGTAGGGATCGCGGCGTTGCAGGGATACCGCCAGCACCGGGTTTTCCTCCAGCAGGCCCGCGATCTGCGCCACCTGTTTGACCTGCTCCAGGGTGCGCCAGTATTCCTGCTCGATGGTACGGAAGATGGCCTGCGCCTGTTCCTGGTTCTGGGCCAGTTGGGTATAGGTGGCGGCGATCTTCATCTCCGCCTTGGACAGTGACATCTGGGTATTGCTGAGCAGGGCACGGAAGAAGGGCCAGTTGTGGTACATGGCACGCAGGGTTTCCAGCCGCGCCGGGTCACCGTCCTGCCAGCGTTCCAGCGCCGTGCCGATGCCATACCAGGCGGGCAGGGTGTGGCGACCCTGGGCCCAGCCAAACACCCAGGGAATGGCGCGGATGGAGGCCTTGGAGCGATCCTTCTTGCGGTGGCTGGGACGCGAGCCGATGTTCAGCAGGGCGATCTCGTTGACCGGCGTGGCCTCGTAGAAATAATCCAGCAGTCCGGGAGTACGGTCGATGAGATCGCGGTAGCAATCCTCGCCGTAGCGCGCCAGCTCCTTCATGACTTCCGGCTCCGCCGTGCGCGGGTCCGGTTCCTGCACCAGCCCACGGCTGGCCTTGAGCAGGCCGGTCAGGCCCAGGGTCAGTTCGTAGACGGCGGTTTCATGGTTGCTGTACTTGTTGGACAGCACCTCGCCCTGTTCGGTGAACTTGATCTGGCCATGCACAGTGCCCGTGGGCTGGGCCAGGATGGCCTCATGGGTGGGGCCGCCGCCGCGACCCAGGGTGCCGCCACGGCCATGGAACAGTCGGCATTGCACACCGCGACTGGCGGCAATGCTGGTGATCTTCTTCTGGGCCTCGTAGAGGTTCCAGGAAGCGGCCACGATGCCGCCGTCCTTGCAGGAATCCGAATATCCCAACATGACTTCCTGCAGGTTGCCCGAGGCCGCCAGCAGTGACTTGTACACCTGATCGTCGAGCAGGCGCGGCAACACGTCGTCGACGTGGGACAGGTCCTCTATGGTCTCGAACAACGGGCTGATGCGGATGTTGCAGAACCAGCCATCCTGGTCGAGGGTGCGCGCCAGCAGTTCCATGCGTCCGGCCTCGTCCAGGGCGTGGTAGTCGGGACTGCCGGGCAGGGCACGGCACAGTTCGGCCACGGCATCGGTATGGCGGGTGGATTCCTGGCGCACATCCAGCTGCACCAGGTAGAAGCCGAAGGTCTCCGCCAGGCGGATGAGGTCCTGCAGTTCCCGTTCCGCCACGTTGGCGTCACCGTGGGCGATGAGGGAATCCCGGATCAGGTACAGGTCCTGGAGAAATTCATCTTCCGAGCCATAGGCGTCGGGGTGACGTTGCTGGCTGGCGGCCTGGGGATCGTCCACCAGCGCGGCCACATGGTAGAGGTTCTGGCGCAGGCGGTGGCGCATCATGAACAGCTTGCGCCGATAGGGCTCGTTGTCGAAGCGTGCCGGGTCGTCGCCCAGGCGCAGACCGAAACGCTTGTCGTCTTCCTCCAGGCTGCGAATCAGTGGATCGTTCGGCTGGCACAGGCGGATCGAGTGGGTGAGCAGGCTGCGCAGCCCTTCCACCTGCTGGATGTATTCGCGCAATACCTCGCGCATGTGCAGGCGGATGGCCAATTCGGTGGTGGCGGGTTTGACGAAGGGGTTGCCATCGCGGTCGCCGCCGATCCAGGAACCGAATTGCAGCATGCTCGGTACTTGGATCGTGTCCCGTCCATACAGGCGGCGCACCGCCTTTTCCAGGTAGCGGTAGGTGGCCGGGACGGCGGTGAACAGGCTCTCGTGGAAATAGAACAGCCCGTTGCGGATCTCGTCCTCCACCTTGGGCTTGCGCAGCCGCACCTCGTCGGTCTTCCAGAGGATCTGGATGTGCACCAGCAGCTCGGCGTTGACTTCCTCGCGCTCGGTCTTGCTCAGGCGCAAGTCGTTGAGCTGCTCGGCGGTCATGAAGATGCGGCGCAGGGCATGCATGACGGCGCGGCGCTTGGATTCGGTGGGGTGGGCGGTGAATACCGGGATATAGCAGCAATGGTCGAACAGTTGTTGCAGTTGCGCCCCGCTGATGCCGCGTTCGGCGAAGTCGCGCAGGGTGTGATCGAAGGAACCTACCCAGAGGGAGCCGCCGATGCGCACCTGGCGCCGGCGCCGGCGATGCTGGTGGGCCTCCTCGGCGATGTTCACCAGGCTGAAATAGATGCTGAAGGCGCGTACCACGTGGGTCAGGTTGTCGGCATCGAGGCTGTCGATCGCCCAGGCCAGCCGCTTGCGCAGGGTGGTGTCCTCGGCCTTGCGCAGGCGGATGTAGCCCTTGCGCAGGGTCTCGACGGCATTGAAGACCTGGATGCCGGCCTGCTCCCGCAGTACCTGGCCCAGCAGGTTGCCGAACAGGCGCACGCGTGAGCGCAGTTCCTTGTCAGCGGGGGCGGGGGCGATTTTTGGAGTCATATTCATATGCACAAAAAAGGCCAGCGCTGTGCGTGGCCACCGGTTACGCGAAGGCGCTCATTATACCTGCTTGAAGGAAGAATGGGTTTGGGGTGGGAAATTATTTTGAATTAGTTGCTTATCGCGATTCAGAACGCGGACACCTGACAATACATACCAAGGTGGAATGGCGCTAAGTCAACCTGACAGTTGCAAAAAGCCCTTTCGGGAAAGGCACCAAATCCCGATACCGGCAGGGTGAGGGGCTATTGTGGATCGAAATGCCGGACCGCACGGGCGGTGTGATCCAGGGAGGCACCTGTAGGAGCGGCGCGAGCCGCCAACATTCGCGGCTCGCGCCGCTCCTACAGGAGAGATTTTGCAATGATCGGGTAAGCTGCGTCATCCCCGCGAATGCCGGAATGATGGAATACCCTGTGTTGTAGCCAATCTTCCTGACTCCTGAGTAATAAATTTCAGGTTGAAGGAGTACTAGCCGGGTCTGGCCGCCACCAGTTGCTGGTACAGATCCAGGTAGTGTTGGGCGCTGCGGGGCCAGCTGAAATCCTGTTGCATGCCCCGGGTCACCAGCCGGCGCCATGCCTCCGGTTGGGCGTGAAGCGCCAGCGCGCGCTCGATGGCCACCCGCAGCGCCGGGGCCTCGGCGGCCTCGAACTGGAAACCGGTGGCGCTGCCGTCCGCCAGTCGTTCCGGGGTGGCGTCCACCACCGAGTCGGCCAGGCCGCCGGTGCGGCGCACGATGGGCACGGTGCCGTAGCGCAGGCTGTAGAGCTGGTTCAGGCCGCAGGGCTCGAAGCGCGAGGGCATCAGGAACATATCGGCACCGGCCTCCAGGCGATGGGCCAGGGGTTCGCTGTAGCCGATACGGATGCCCACCTGGCGGGGGTAGGCGGACTGGACATCCAGCAGGGCCTGTTCCAGCTCGGCATGGCCGCTGCCGAGGATCACCAGCTGGAGGTCCCGCGCCAGCAGTTCGGGCAGCACTTCCAACAGCAGGTCGATGCCCTTCTGTTCCACCAGCCGGCCTACATGGCCGAGCAATGGCACATCCCGTCGCGGCAGGCCGAAATCCTCCTGCAGGGCGCGCTTGTTGTCCGCCTTCCCGGCCTGGCGCCGTACCGAGTAGGGACGCACCAGGTGGGCATCGTTGCAGGGACTCCAGTCGCGGTAATCGACGCCGTTGAGGATGCCGCTGAGCCGGTCGGCGCGCGCGCTCAGCAGACCTTCCAGGCCGCAACCGTATTCGGGGGTCTGGATTTCCTGCGCATAGGTGGGACTGACGGTGCTGATCCAGTCGGCGTACACCAGGCCGCCCTTGATGAAGGACAGCTGGTCGTAGAATTCCAGGCCGTCCAGGGACCACCAGTCCGGCGGCAATTTCAGCTCCGCCAGGGTCTCGGAGGGGAACAGCCCCTGGTAGGCCAGGTTGTGGATGGTGAAGAGGGTGGCCGGGCGCCGTGCTTCCCGGCTCAGCAGGGCCGGCACCAGGCCCGTCTGCCAGTCGTTGCCGTGCACCAGTTCCGGTGCCCAGCCGAGGCCGACCCGGTCCAGGGCCAGGGCGCTGACGGCGCGCGCGAACAGGGCAAAGCGCCGGGCATTGTCGGGCCAGTCGCCCCCTTCCGGTGCACTGTAGGGGCCGCCGTCGCGGTCGAACAACTCGGGGCAGTCCACCAGGTAGAGGGGGACGGTGCTGCCGGGCAGACGGCCCTGCAGGATGGGGATCTCCCCGGGTGCTCCCTCGAGCCCCAGGCTGGCCAGAACCTTGATCTTGCCGGCGCGCGCCGCCACGCCACGGTAGGCGGGCAGCACCAGGCGGATATCATGGCGCAGGTTGCGGATGGCCCGCGGCAGGCTGCCGGCTACATCGGCGAGGCCGCCGGTCTTGATCAGCGGGTAGATCTCGCTGCTGGCGAAGAGAATCTTCATGACTGAAATCCATGCAAGGGCGTGTGCAAGCGGTATTTATAACTCATTTACCCTTGTACCCTGTAACACGCATTATGACGCCTTCAGAGCCCCCGAGCGACGTCAGGGCAAGGCGCAGCGCGCAGGCAATGGTCATTCCCTTGTCAAGCGCTGCAACGCCGCACTGGCGTCGCTCGGGGGCTCCCTCCGGGCGAGACGATAAGCGGCCATCTGCGGCGTTACTTGCCCTTGAGGTAGAATGGGCTACCCCGGCGGGCAAGTGCCTTGCATCTGGCCGCTTCTCGTCTCGCTGAAGGCATCATAATGCATGTTACAGGGTACTCGACTTGGGCACATGGATTGCAAGCAGTGAACGAAAGGAGGATGGAATGATGCAAATGGCAATGATCGGCCTGGGGCGTATGGGCGCCAACATGGCCCGGCGCCTGCGGCGCGGCGGCATCGAGGTGGTGGGCTACAACCGCAACCAGGAAGTGGTGGCGAGCCTGGCGCGCGAGACAGGACTGCTGCCAGCCGCTTCCCTGGCGCAGGCGGTGGACCAGCTGGAGTCGCCGCGGGTGGTGTGGCTGATGCTGCCGGCGGGCGAGGTTACCGAACAGCATCTGCAGGACCTCATCCCGTTGCTCGATCCTGGTGACCTGGTCATCGACGGCGGCAATGCCCACTATCCCGACAGCGTGCGCCGCGGCGAGTTGCTCGCCAGTCATGACCTGTTGTTCATGGATGCGGGGACCTCCGGGGGCGTGTGGGGGCTGGATAACGGCTACTGCCTGATGGTGGGTGGCAGCGAGCAGGCCTTGCGCCTGGTCCAGCCGGCGCTCGAGCGGCTGGCTCCCGCCCCGGACCGGGGCTGGGCCCATGTGGGTCCGGTGGGGGCTGGCCATTTCACCAAGATGATCCACAACGGCATCGAGTACGGCATGATGCAGGCCCTCGCCGAGGGCCTGGCATTGCTCAAGGGCAAGGAGGCCTTCGCCTTGGACCTTGCCCAGATCACCGAGTTGTGGCGCCACGGGTCCGTGGTGCGCAGCTGGCTGCTGGACCTGACCGCCGAGGCCCTGGTCGAGGACCAGGCGCTCGCGGACATTGCGCCGGTGGTGGCCGATTCCGGTGAAGGCCGCTGGACAGTGCTCGAAGCCGTGGAACAGGGCATCCCCGCGCCCGTGATCAGCCTGGCCCTGACCAGCCGCTTCGACAGCCAGGGCAAGGCCGATTACAGCAACCGCCTGCTGGCGGTGATGCGCCGCGCCTTCGGCGGCCATGCCAAGGACCTGTGCAGGGACTTCATGCTTCGTACCACGGAATGTATTGCAACTATCGGGTTTATTTCCGCGTATTCCGTGTTATTCCATGGCTGAAATGAGTTTTCTAGGATGATTGAGCACTGCACCTTCGTCATTTTCGGCGCCACCGGCAACCTGGCGCTGGGCAAGCTGCTGCCGGCCCTGTATCAGCTCGAGGTCGCGCAGCAACTGCCCGCTGGCATGCGTGTCGTCGGTTTCGGGCGCCGCGACTGGGATGATGCGCACTGGCGGGGCGAGGTGGAGCGGGCACTGGCCGAAAAACACACCGAACCCGCGGTGCTGGAACGCTTCCTGTCACGGCTGCACTTCTTCCAGGGCGACCTGCGCGATGAGGCTGTCTATCCCGCCCTGCGCGACTACCTGCGCGACACGCCAGGTCTGTCACCCAACCTGGTGTTCTACATGGCCATCGCGCCGGTGGACTTCGGCAAGGTCAGCCACCAGCTCGGCGCCGTGGGGCTGAACCAGGAAGCCGACGGCTGGCGCCGGGTGGTGGTGGAAAAACCCTTCGGCTATGACCTGGAGAGCGCCGAGCGGCTGAACCAGCGCCTGGGAAGTGATTTCGGCGAACAACAGATCTATCGCATCGACCACTACCTGGGCAAGGGCACGGTGCAGAATATCCTGGTGTTCCGCTTCGCCAACCTGATGCTGGAGCCGCTATGGAACCGCAATTACATCGATCATGTACAGATCACCCACTCCGAGGCCCAGGGCACGGAAGGTCGCGCCGGCTATTACGACGGCGCCGGAGCCTTGCGTGACATGATCCAGAGTCATCTGTTGCAGATGCTCACCCTGGTGGCCATGGAGCCGCCGGCATGCCTGGACGCGGAATCCCTGCGCGATGAAAAGGTGAAGGTGCTGCGCTCCATACGCCCCATTCCCCGCAATGCCGTCAGCGCCCATGCCTTTCGCGCCCAGTACGCACGCGGCCGGGTGAACGGCGCGGCGCTGCCTGCCTACCTGGAAGAGCGCGGGGTGCCCGGGGACAGTGTCACCGAGACCTACGCGGCCCTGAAGCTGTATATCGACAACTGGCGCTGGCGCAACGTGCCTTTCTTCATCCGCACCGGCAAGCGCATGGCGCGTGACAACTCCATGATCGCCATCCGTTTCAAGCACCCGCCCCAGCAACTGTTCCGGGAGACCCACATCGAGCGCCTGAAACCCAATTGGTTGCTCATGAACATCCAGCCCAACGAATGTCTGCGCCTGGAATTGCAGGTGAAACAGCAGGGCCTCGACATGCGCGCCGAGACCACGCGGCTCGATGCCACTTCCTGTGGCATCGACAAGGCGCAACTGGATGCCTATCAGACCCTGTTGCTGGACGTGATCGAGGGTGATCACTCCCTGTTTCTGCGCTACGACGAGGTGAACTGGGCCTGGCGCGTGGTGGACCCGATACTGAAGGAATGGTCCGTGGAGCGCGATTTTATACACACCTATCCCGCCGGGAGCTGGGGTCCGGAAGAGGCGAGCCGCCTGTTCAGCCGGGATGACCAGCAATGGCGCAATTCATTGGAAGAGGATTGACAGGTATGGCATTGACCGCGACCCGAGCCTGGGCGGAATTACAGCGACATCACCAGGCCATCGAGGGCGAACAGATGCGCGACTGGTTCGCGCGGGATCCCGGGCGTTTCAACAAGTTCTCTTTGCGCTTCGGGGAGCTGTTGCTGGACTATTCCAAGAACCGCATCACCGAGGAGACCATGGGACTGCTTCAGGACCTGGCGCGCGAACAGGGGGTGAGCCGCTGGATCGAACGCATGTTTGCCGGTGAACACATCAACAGCACCGAGGATCGTGCCGTGCTGCATGTGGCGCTGCGCAACCGTGCCAACCGGCCGATCCTGGTCGATGGCCAGGATGTCATGCCCGCCGTGAACGCGGTGCTGGCGCGCATGCGCACCTTCACCGATGCGGTACGCGATGGCAGCTGGCGTGGTTTCAGTGGACGGGCCATCACCGATGTGGTGAACATCGGCATCGGTGGTTCCGACCTTGGACCGCAAATGGTGTGCATGGCACTGCGACCCTGTGCAGGGCGCCTGCGTGCCCATTTCGTCTCCAACGTGGATGGCAGCCATATCAGCGATACTCTGGCGGGGCTGGACCCGGAGACGACCCTGTTCATCGTTGCCTCCAAAACCTTCACCACCCAGGAAACCCTGGCCAATGCCCATGTCGCGCGTGCCTGGTTGTTGGCGCAGGCCGGTGACGAGCGGGCGGTGGCGCGGCATTTCGTGGCGGTGTCCACCAACGCCGATGCAATCCGGCATCGATACCGCCAATATGTTCGAGTTCTGGGACTGGGTGGGTGGGCGCTATTCCCTGTGGTCGGCCATCGGTCTGTCCATCGCCCTGTACGTCGGCATGGACGACTTCGAGGCCCTGCTGGCCGGGGCCCATGCCATGGACGAACATTTCCGCACCACGCCCCTGGAGCAGAACCTGCCGGTGATCCTGGCCTTGCTGGGGATCTGGTACCGCAACTTCTTCGCTGCCGAGAGCCACGCCATCCTGCCCTACGATCAGCACCTGCAACGCCTGCCGGCCTACCTGCAGCAGGCGGACATGGAAAGCAACGGCAAGTCGGTGACCCGTGACGGCCGGCCGGTGGACTATTCGACCGGGCCGGTGATCTGGGGCGAGCCGGGCACCAACGGCCAGCATGCCTTCTACCAGCTGATCCACCAGGGTAGCCAACTCATCCCGGCGGATTTTCTCGCCGCGGTGGAGGCGCCCCATTCGCTGGACGAGCATCAACGCATCCTGCTGGCCAATTTCCTGGCCCAGCCCGAGGCCCTGCTGCAGGGCAAGGGTGCGCAGGCCGTGCGCGCCGAGCTGGAGGCCCAGGGCCTGGCGGGCGCGTCCCTGGAGGCACTGGTGCCGCACAAGCTGTTCCCCGGCAATCGTCCCAGCAATGCCATCCTCTACCGGCGTCTGGACCCGGAAACCCTGGGTGTGCTGCTGGCACTTTATGAGCACAAGATCTTCGTGCAAGGGGTGATCTGGGAGGTCAACTCCTTCGACCAGTGGGGTGTGGAACTGGGCAAGCAGCTGGCCGGCACCCTGCTTCAGGAACTGGAGAGTGGCGCGCCGGGTGAGGCCCACGATGCCTCCACCCGCGGCCTGCTGGCCCACTATCGGGCCTTGGGCGGTGGGAATGCCGACGCCTGACCGGGATGGAAAAGGAGCAATCAGAATGACGCGTGATGCTGTGCTGCGCGGAGGCTGGGCGCCATGCTGACGCAAGTGGAATCGTTGCAAGCGCCTTCGATGATGGAGCGCATGACCTCGCTGCACGAGGCACGCCTGGACCAGGTGTTGTACCGTCTCAAGGCCACGGGTGCCCGGCGCGTGCTGGACCTGGGCTGCGGCGCGGGCCACCTGCTGCACCGCCTGGCGCGCGAGCCGCAGTTCGAGGAGATCGTCGGGCTCGAGCGCTGTGGCGATGCATTGCTCGAGGCCCGGGCTTTGTTGTCCGATCACCTGGCGAGCGGGCGGCCCGGCCTGCGCCTGGTATGCGGTTCCTACGCCGAGACCCATGAGGCGTTCAGGGACTATGACGCGGCCGCCATGGTGGAGACCATCGAGCACGTGCGTCCGGAAGAACTCTCCGCGGTCGAACGGGCCGTGTTCGGCGGCATGCGTCCCCGTGTCCTGTTCCTGACCACCCCGAACCGGGAATACAACCCGCTGTTTGGCCTGGCCCCCGGCGAGCGACGCGAGCCGGACCATCAATTCGAGTGGGATCGCGCCCGATTCCGGCGCTGGACTGTCGGAGTGGCGCAACGCAACGGCTATCGTGTCACCCTGGGCGGTCTTGGCGAAAGCCATCCCGAACTCGGCCATCCGACCCAGACTGCTTTTTTCGAGCGCCTGGACCCCGGGTGAATCCAGCACTGCGGTATCTGCGGGATAGCATGATGGTATGCGCGCCCTTGTAACACCTACCCTCTTCGCGGCCAGAGGCCGCTCCTGCAGGGTGTGATGTGCATTCTTGCCCCGACAAGAGGATAATCGAGCGCGGAGTCGGCCAGACAGTCGCTGTGGCGTAAGCCATGGAGGAAAGTCCGGGCTCCATAGGGCAGGGTGCCAGGTAACGCCTGGGAGGCGTGAGCCTACGGAAAGTGCCACAGAAAATATACCGCCTACGCGCTTCGGCGCCGGTAAGGGTGAAATGGTGCGGTAAGAGCGCACCGCGCAGCTGGTAACAGGTGTGGCAGGGCAAACCCCACCCGGAGCAAGACCAAATAGGGGAACATTGGCGTGGCCCGCGCTGTTCCCGGGTAGGTCGCTCGAGGTGTCCGGCGACGGACATCCCAGATGAATGACTGTTCTCGACAGAACCCGGCTTATCGGCCGACTCCCCTTATTCGATGTTTGAACCTGTTGGTTGAACCGCCAAGACGCCAAGGCCGCCAAGAATTCATAAGTGAAAAAACATGGCATCCGGCTTTTCAACAATGATTTTCTTGGCGTCCTTGGCGTCCTTGGCGTCTTGGCGGTTCAAAAATGATTTCTTGGTGTCCTTGGCGTTCTTGGCGGTTAACCTTTTGAATTCAAAAGCAATGAACCACCACGCCCCCGCCCTGGCCTTTCCCCTGGTGGTTCAGGGATTAGGTGGAAAAAAACCCGCAAATCAGGTACCTTACCCAGCCCTTTGGTGACCAGGCGAATTCCTGAACAGGCAATGGCCGGCAAGCTGTATATCAAGACCTACGGATGTCAGATGAACGAGTACGATTCGGGCAAGATCGCCGCTGTGCTCGCGGCTTCCCATGGCCTGGAAATCACCGACGATCCGCAGCAGGCCGATGTGCTGCTACTCAATACCTGCTCTATTCGCGAAAAGGCCCAGGAGAAGGTGTTCTCCCAGCTGGGCCAGTGGCGCGAGTGGAAAGCCGAACGGCCGGACCTGGTGATCGGCGTCGGTGGCTGTGTCGCCAGCCAGGAG
>JAIVHA010000051.1 GCA_020201295.1 Lysobacteraceae bacterium
CCTGTACCCCATCTCCAGTTGCGTTTGGATCATCGCCCGCTCTTCAATGCTCAATTGCCCGTAGATTTTTCCCATGCAACATTATCCCCTAAAATTGTTGCACTTGGGATTTGAGCGCGCCCCATGTAAACCCAATCATTGCAAAATCTCTCCTGTAGGAGCGGCGCGAGCCGCGAATGTTCGCGGCTCGCGCCGCTCCTACAGGTGCCTCTCTGGATCTCACCGCCCGTGCGGTCCGGCATTTCGATCCACAATAGCCCCCCATCCTGCCGGTATCGGGATTTGGTGTCTTTCCCGAAAGGGTTTTTTGCAACTGTCAGGTAAACTGCGCTTTTTCGCCCGGTTTTGCCTTGCACTGCATCCCTTGATCGGTTTGTAACACAGCAGTACTAGCGGTTGGCGCGGTTGTCGGTGAGATCCTGTACCACGCCGGGGTCGGCGAGGGTGGAGGTGTCGCCCAGGCTGTCGATTTCGTTGGCGGCGATCTTGCGCAGGATGCGGCGCATGATCTTGCCGGAACGGGTCTTGGGCAGGCCGGGTGCCCACTGGATGACATCGGGGCTGGCGATGGGGCCGATCTCGCTGCGCACCAGCTTGATCAGTTCGGCACGCAATTCCTCGGACGGTTCCACGCCCTTGACCAGGGTCACGTAGGCATAGATGCCCTGGCCCTTGAGGTCGTGGGGGTAGCCCACCACGGCGGCTTCGGCCACGGCATCGTGCAGCACCAGGGCGCTTTCCAGTTCCGCCGTGCCCAGGCGATGGCCGGACACGTTCAATACGTCATCCACGCGACCGGTGATCCAGTAGTAGCCGTCGGCGTCGCGACGCGCGCCATCACCCGTGAAGTACATGCCGGGATAGGTCTTGAAATAGGTATCGATGAAACGCTGGTGATCACCGTACACGCTGCGCATCTGGCCCGGCCAGGGGCGGGTGATGACCAGGTTGCCCGCGGCTTCGCCTTCCAGCACCTTGCCGTCACCATCCACCAGGGCCGGCACCACGCCAAAGAAGGGCTGGGTGGCGGAACCGGGCTTGAGGTCGGTGGCGCCGGGTAACGGGGTGATCATGTGGCCGCCCGTCTCGGTCTGCCACCAGGTGTCGACGATGGGGCAGCGCCCGTCTCCCACCACGTGGTGATACCACTCCCAGGCCTCGGGGTTAATGGGTTCGCCCACGGTGCCGAGCAGGCGCAGACTCTGGCGTGAAGTGCTTTGCACCGGCCCCGGGCCCTCGCGCATCAGGGCGCGGATGGCGGTGGGTGCCGTGTAGAAGGTGTTGACCTGGTGCTTGTCGCATACCTGCCAGAAGCGCGAGGCATCGGGATAGGTGGGGATGCCCTCGAACACCAGGGACTGGGCGCCGTTGGCGAGGGGGCCGTAGACGATATAGGAATGCCCGGTGATCCAGCCCACGTCGGCGGTACACCAGTAGATGTCGCCGTCATGGTAGTCGAAGACGTATTTATGGGTGATGGCGGCGAACAGCAGGTAGCCGCCGCTGGTGTGCAGCACGCCCTTGGGCTTGCCGGTGGAGCCGGAGGTGTAGAGGATGAATAAAGGATCCTCGGCATCCATCATCTCCGGCGGACAATCGGTGGACTGCCCGGCGGTGATCTCGTGGTACCAGACATCGCGCCGGGGGTTCCATTCGATTTCGCCACCGGTACGTTTCACCACCAGCACGCTGTGCACGTTGGGACAGGATGCGAGTGCCTTGTCGGCGTTGGCCTTGAGGGGGACCTTGCGACCTCCGCGCAGGCCCTCGTCGGCGGTGATCAGCGCCTGGCAGTCGGAATCGAGGATGCGGTCCTTGAGGGATTCCGGCGAGAAACCGCCGAACACCACGGAATGCACGGCACCGATGCGGGCGCAGGCCAGCATGGCGTACACCGCCTCGGGGATCATGGGCATGTAGATACAGACCCGGTCGCCCTTTTTCACATTCCGCGCCTTGAGGGCGTTGGCCAGGCGGGTCACATGGTCATAGAGCTGCTGGTAACTGATGGTGGCGTCGGTGTTCGGGTCATCGCCTTCCCAGATCAGGGCCGTCTGGGCGGCGCGGTTGGGCAGGTGGCGATCGACGCAGTTGTAGCAGACGTTGAGCTTGCCACCCTCGAACCAGCGGATGTGGGCGCGGTGAAAATCCCATTCCAGCACCTTGTCCCAGGGCTTGTCCCAGCTGAGGAACAGCTCTGCCTGTTCTGCCCAGAAGCCTTCAGGGTCTTCCACCGAGCGCCGGTACATGGCCTCGGCCTGCTCACGGTTGATGTGGGTGTGGGCCGCGAATTCCGGGGGCACGGGATAGACCTTGACGTCCGACATGCAGGATCTCCTTTGGCAAACCGCCTGTGTTGACCTTATTCTACCCAAGTCCCCCCCATTGACCAGTGCCGGTCTCCCTCAGTCGGGCAACCGGGCGCGGCAGGCTGGGATTCGCGCCGTGTCCCAGTGCCGGATGGCCCATTCCCAGAAGGCGGCACGATCCGCTTCGGCAAGGTCGGCGGGGACCTCCTGTCCCAGGAAGCGCAGGGAGCGGCACAGGATTTCCACGTCGACATCATCCGGGATGGCCGCGGCGTGGGTCTGCTTGCTGAGTTTCTCGCCGGCCGGGTTGGTGGCCACCGGCAGGTGCAGGTACGTCGGTGTGGCGAGCCCGAGCCGCTGCTGCAGATAAACCTGGCGTGGCGTGGAGTCCAGCAGGTCCGAACCGCGTACCACATCGGTAATGCCCTGTGCGCCGTCATCCACCACCACGGCCAGCTGATAGGAAAACAAACCATCGGCGCGACGCAGGATGAAATCTCCCACTTGCGTATCCAGTTGCTGGCTGATCAGTCCCTGCAGCCGGTCCTCGATCCCGACCCTGTGCGCTGCAACCCGCATGCGCACGGCGCGGGGCGCGCGCCCGGGCGGCAGGCCGTCGCGGCAAGTGCCCGGATACAAGGGGCCGTCGATACCGGCTGGCGCCAGGTCACGGAGTTCGCGGCGGGTGCAGGCACAGTCGAATACCAGGCCTGCGTCGCGCAGGGTCTCCAGGGCCGCCTGGTAGGCTTCGCCGCGCCGGCTCTGGTACCACACCGGGCCATCCCATTCGAACCCGTAGGCCTCCAGGGTGCGCAGGATGTGATCGGCGGCGCCGGGCATTTCCCGGGGCGGATCCAGGTCCTCCATGCGCAGCAGCCATTCCCCTCCCCGCTGACGCGCGTCCAGGTAGCTGCCCACTGCGGCCACCAGGGAGCCGAAGTGCAGTGGCCCGGTGGGTGAAGGCGCGAAACGGCCGCGGCAGGGTGCGGGTGAGTCCGTCATGAGCATGCTTTTCTTGAGTGAAAAAAGCCGGCTGAAGCCGGCATTTTTTCAGGTCCGTAGCAGGCAAAAATCAGCCACGCTGTTTTTCGCGAATCTCGTCCAGGGTCTTGCAGTCGATGCACAGGGTCGCGGTGGGACGGGCTTCCAGGCGACGGATGCCGATTTCCACGCCACAGGATTCGCAGTAGCCGTATTCACCATCGTCCAGCTTGTCGATGGACTCATCGATCTTCTTGATGAGCTTGCGTTCCCGGTCGCGGGCCCGCAGTTCCATGCTGAATTCCGATTCCTGGGTGGCGCGGTCGTTGGGGTCGGGGAAGTTGGCGGCTTCGTCCTGCATGTGATGTACGGTGCGGTCCACTTCTTCCATGAGTTCCCGTTTCCAGGTCAGCAGGATTTCACGGAAATGAGACAGCTGCGTGTCACTCATGTACTCCTCGCCCTTCTGCTCCCGGTAGGGGGCGATCCCGGGTACGGGCCCAATGGCCGTGCTTGTCTGGGCGCTGGTCTTGGCGCTGGCGGGTTTTTTCAGCGGCGCCTTTTTGCCGACGGGGGCTTTTTTGGTGGCGGTCTTTGCCGATTGGGGCTTGGGGTTGGGCTTCTTCGCTACCGTCTTCTTGGCGGGTGCCTTTTTGACGGGTGCCTTTTTGGCCGGGGCCTTCTTGGCGGGTGCCTTCTTGGCCGGGGCCTTTTTGGTCACGGTTTTCTTGGCGGGCGCCTTCTTGGCGGTCGTCTTCTTGGTTGCGGTCTTCTTGGCAACGGTCTTCTTCATGCTGTCGCAAGCTGCGCTACCCTCGTCGGGACGGGGCGCGCCACGGAGATCGTGGCCTTGCGGCCCGTTCGCCCGGGGAGTGCGATCAGGCGCGGTAGTCTCCACCCCGGCCCGCGGGGAGTCAAGCGGGACCGGCCGGAATCACACCCCTGCGGCCAGCGGGGTGATTCCGGCCGGGACCTCGGCTACCCTGTGCCGCTTTTGGAACCTACCGAGGTACCCTTGTGAGCGAACTGCAAGCCTTGCTGTTTGATGTGGACGGCACCCTGGCCGATACCGAGGAGATTCACCGCCAATCCTTCAACGAGGCCTTCGCCGCCGCGGGGCTGGACTGGGACTGGTCACCCCGACGCTACGGGGAACTGTTGGCCGTCACCGGCGGCAAGGAACGCATCCGCCATTATCTCGAGAACGAGGGCATCCCCCTGGCGCCACCCCAGGGCCTGGATGCCTTCATCGCCGAACTGCACCAGGCCAAGACGGAGTATTACACCCGTACCGTGGGCACTGGCGGCATGCCCCTGCGCCCCGGCGTGAAACGGTTGCTCCTGGAGGCGCGCCAGGCCGGCCTGCGCCTGGGCATTGCCACGACCACCACGCCGGAGAATGTGACGGCACTGCTGGTGAACAGTCTGGCGGCCGATAGTTGTGACTGGTTCGAGGTGATCGCCGCCGGTGGCGTGGTTCCGCGCAAGAAACCCGACCCCGGAATCTATGCCTACGCGATCCCGTGGAACCCGCGCTGCGTGGACCCTTGCTCCGCGGGCGCCTGCATTGTGCCTGGCTTCGTAGGAGCGGGCTCTGCCCGCGAAGTCCTTGCGCGCCGGTTCGCGGGCAGAGCCCGCTCCTACGGGGGGGCAAGACGCTTTGAAAAAAGGGGACAGACCCCTTTTTCTGTCCCCTTTTTCCCCCGGCAGTTCATGAATAGTCCAGGCTAAGGTCTTTGTGTTTCATTCCGTGTTTTTCCGTGTGCCTCCGTGGCGATTATGCACTTCGACACGTCGTCGGCTTGACCCGCCGCGGTATCCGTAGTCCAGTACCCGCATCCAGGCATCGAGACCCACACATGTCCCAGGCACGCCGCATGGCCCATATCCAGCCCTTTCACGTCATGGCCCTGCTGGCGCGTGCGCGGGCACTGGAGGCGCAGGGGCGCGACGTCGTGCACATGGAGATCGGCGAGCCCGATTTACCGACCCCGGCGCCCATCGTGGCGGCGGGGCAGCGGGCGCTGGCGGCGGGCCTGACACGGTACACCCCGGCCCAGGGCCTGCCGGAACTGCGCGCAGCCATCAGCGGTTTCTATCGCGACCAGTACGGCGTGGCGGTGGATCCCGGGCGCATCGTCGTCACCCCCGGCGCCTCCGGTGCCCTGCACCTGGTGCTGGCGCTGCTGGTGGATCGCGACCAGCAGGTGCTGCTCACCGACCCCGGGTATCCCTGCAATCGCAATTTCGTGTATCTGGTGGAGGGCGAGCCCGTGGGCGTGCCGGTGGATGCCGCCACCGGGTACCAGTTGACGGCGGCCATGGCGGAGCAGCACTGGACCGAGCGCACCCGGGTGCTCATGGTGGCCTCGCCGGCCAACCCCACCGGCACCCTGCTGGCCCCAGGGGAACTGGCCGCCCTGCAGCAACTGGCGCAGGGGCGCGGGGCCCGTCTCGTCGTCGACGAGATCTATCACGGCCTGACCTACGATGGCGACGCGCCCACGGCCCTGGCGGTCAGTGACGAGCTGTTCGTCATCAACAGCTTCTCCAAGTATTTCGGCATGACCGGCTGGCGACTGGGTTGGATCGTGGCGCCACCGGACCAGGTGGAGGGCCTGGAGCGACTGGCGCAGAATCTGTACCTGGCGGCACCGACCCTGTCCCAGCACGCGGCCCTGGCCGCCTTCACGCCGGAGACACGGACCATTCTCGAGGAACGCCGTGCGGCCTTCCGGGAACGGCGCGACTATTTGCTGCCGGCCCTGCGCGAACTGGGCTTCGTGATCCCACTCACGCCCCAGGGCGCCTTCTATCTCTATGCCGATTGCAGCCGCTTTACCGATGACAGCTTCGCCTTTTCCCGGCAGTTGCTGGAGGAGGCCGGCGTGGCAATCACCCCGGGGCTCGATTTCGGTGAGCATCGCGCGAGCCAGCATGTGCGCTTCGCCTATACCACCGACATCCCGCGGTTGCGGGAAGGAGTGGAGCGGATACGACGCTTCGTGGCGGGCTGACAACTCGGAAACCATGTAGGAGCGGGCTCTGCCCGCGAACCGTGATGGCTGATACCGTTCGCGGGCAGAGCCCGCTCCTACATTCCCCGCGCCAGCAAGGCCGCTCCATAGGCCGCCTCCTGGTGCTCGGCACGGACCACCGGCACCCCCAGCCGGTCGGCACGGATGCACGTCCAGGCCGCGTTCATGGCCCCGCCACCCACGCTGCGCACCTCGGTCGGATAGGGGGCACCCAGTTCCGCCAACAGCCGATAGCCCTGCGCCTCGATGCCCGCCATGCCTTCCAGCAGGCCCTGTAGCAGTTGCACCGGGTCCTCGGGGACCGGTTCGATGCGTGCTGCCAGCCGCGGATCCTGGATGGGAAAGCGTTCGCCCGGTGCGCACAGGGGGTAGTAGTCGAGCCCGGTGGGCACCTCGGGCCGCAAGCGCGGGGTGAGTTCCACCAACTGTGCGCGGCTGAAGTATTGCAGCAGCACCGCGCCGCCGCTGTTGGAGGCGCCACCCGCCAGCCACAGGTCGCCCAGGCGATGGCTGTAGACCCCGTATTCGGGGGCGAACACGGGCCTGGGGGACAGCACCTTCAGCACCAGGGTACTGCCGAGGGACGTGACCGCCGTACCCGGGGCATGGGCACCGGTGGCGAGAAAACCGGCGGTGCTGTCGGTGGTGCCGGCGACGATGCGGGTGTCCTCCGGGAAGCCCCAGCGGTGGGCCAGGTCCGCGCGCAGAGTGCCGATGGACGTGCCGGGGGGCACCACCTCGGGCAGCAGGCCGGGCGGCAGGTCGAGGGCGTCCAGCCAGTCCGGCCAGCGGCGCTGTTCCACGTCATAGCCGAGCTTGAGGGCGTTGTTCTCGTCGCTCACACCCCAGCGGCCGCCCAGGCAGCCGCTGATCCAGTCTGCCTGGTGGAGGGCGTGGCGGGGCTGGCCGGCGGGTTCCTGGCCGAGCAGGTAGAGCAGCTTGGCGAGGCTGGAGGAGGGACCGTGGGCCCCGGAGCGCGCCGGTGCCAGGGCGGTGATGCGTTCCGCCTCGGTCCGGGCGCGGCTGTCGTTGTACATCAGTGCCGGGCCCAGGGCCTGTCCCTGCCCGTCGGCCAGCAGCAGGCTGGCGGAGGTGCCGTCCACGGCCAGGGAGCGCACCTCGGCGGCCGGGATCCTGGCGCTGAAGCTGTCCAGCAGTGCCTGTACCGCCTGCCACCAGAGTGTCGGGTCTTGCTCGATGCGGGCGCCGTCGCGCTGCGGGGCGGGCAGGGGGTGGGCCAGGCTGGCCCGTTCACGGCCGTCCCCGTCGATGGCGCAGACCCGGCAGCCGGAGGTGCCGAGGTCGATGCCGAGGTACAGGCTCAGGGGAGCTCCACCTTCGCCGGCGGGTTCCAGCCTGCCTGGCGATGTTCGGCCACCACCGTGGTGTAGACCCCGCCGCGCACGTTGAACCTGGCGGTCAGGCGCATGAAGCGCGGCCGGGTGGCCGCCACCAGGTCGTCGAGGATGCGGTTGGTGACCGCCTCGTGGAAGGCGCCCTCGTCACGGTAGGACCAGACGTAGAGCTTGAAGGACTTCAGTTCCACGCATAGCGCGTCGGGCACGTAGTCCAGGTCCAGCAGGGCGAAGTCGGGCTGGCCGGTCTTGGGACACAGGCAGGTGAATTCGGGGGTGTGGATATGGATGCTGTAGTCCCGATCCGGATGGGGATTTTCAAAGGTTTCCAGGTTCTTGCTGGGTTGTGTCGACATGGTTTCCAGATACTCGCTGCAAGTGTCCCGTGCAGGCCCGTGGGCCTGTCGGGACGGGGTCCGCGGCCTGCTCCGGCAGGGCGCAAAGTCAAGCTTGTATCTTACATCAGCGGCCGGTATCTTCGCGCCCCATGCGACTCAGTAAAATAAAACTCGCGGGCTTCAAATCCTTCGTCGATCCCACCACCATCCACTTTCCCAGCAACCTGGTGGGCATCGTGGGCCCGAACGGCTGCGGCAAGTCCAACACCATCGACGCGGTGCGCTGGGTCATGGGCGAGTCTTCCGCCAAGAACCTGCGCGGCGAGTCCATGAGCGATGTGATCTTCAACGGTTCCACGGGCCGCAAACCGGTGGGCCAGGCCGGCATCGAGCTGGTGTTCGACAACAGCGACGGCGGCCTCGGTGGTCAGTACGCCCAGTACGCCGAGATCTCCATCAAGCGCCAGGTGTCCCGCGACGGCCAGTCGGCCTATTTCCTCAACGGGGCCCGCTGCCGGCGCCGCGACATCACCGACATCTTCCTCGGCACCGGTCTCGGGCCGCGCAGCTATTCCATCATCGAGCAGGGCATGATCTCGCGCCTCATCGAGGCCCGTCCCGAGGACCTGCGCGTGTTCCTGGAAGAGGCCGCCGGCATCTCCAAGTACAAGGAACGGCGCCGCGAGACCGAAAATCGGATGCGCCATACCTCCGAGAACCTGGCTAGACTCAATGATTTACGGGATGAACTTGAGAAACAACTGGAGAAGCTGAACCGCCAGGCGCGCACGGCGGAGAAGTTCAAGGAACTGCGCGAGCAGGAGCGCCGCGTCAGGGCCGAACTGCTGACCCTGCGCCACGACCAGATGCAGGGCCAGAACGAACAGCAGGCGCGCGCCATCGCCGAGCAGGAAACCAACCTCGAGGCGGTGATCGCCGCCCAGCGCGCCGTGGAAGCGGCCATGGAGAAGAACCGCGAACAGCACGTGGAGCTGGTCGAGACCTTCAACGAGGTGCAGGGTCACTACTACGAACTCGGTGCCGAAGTGGCGCGCGTGGAACAGGCCATCCAGCATGCCCGCGAGACGCGCCAGCGCCAGCAGCAGGAGCTGACCCAGGCCGACGAGGCCTGGAACGAGGTGGAGGCCCATATCCGCATCGATGGCCAGCGCCTGGAAGAGCTGGAGCAGGAACTGCTGGAACTGGAACCCGAACTGGAAGAACTGCGTGCCCGCGCCGAGGTGTCCAGCGCCGCCCTGGCCGAGGCCGAGCAGGCCATGCAGCAGTGGCAGAGTGAATGGGACGACTTCAACCGGCGTGCCGCCGAGCCGGCCCA
>JAIVHA010000196.1 GCA_020201295.1 Lysobacteraceae bacterium
GGAGAGCTGGGAGCTGCCCTGATCGAGCCCGGGGCCGGGGTCCTGACCCACTGCAATACCGGTTCCCTGGCCACCGGTGGTTACGGTACCGCGCTGGGCGTGATCCGCAGTGCCTGGGCGGCGGGCCGGCTGTCCCGGGTGTTCGCCGACGAGACCCGCCCCTGGCTGCAGGGCGCGCGCCTGACCGCCTGGGAGCTGGTGCAGGATGCCATCCCGGTCACCCTGCTGGCCGACGGTGCCGCCGCGCACTTGATGAAGACGGGCCAGGTGCAGTGGGTCGTGGTCGGCTCCGATCGTATCGCCGCCAACGGTGACGTGGCCAACAAGATCGGCACCTACAGCGCCGCCGTGGCGGCTCGCCATCATGGCGTCAAGGTCATGGTGGTGGCGCCATCCTCCACCATTGATATGCAGACCCCCGATGGCGACCACATCCCCATCGAGAACCGCGATCCCGCCGAAGTACTCTGCCTGGCGGGCCAGCGAGTGGCGGCGGAGGGCGCGCAGGCCTGGAACCCGGCCTTCGATATCACCCCCGCCGCCCTGGTGGATGCCATCGTCACCGAGCGGGGTGTGGTGCTGGCCCCCGATGCGGAGAAGATGGCGGAGCTGATGGCCGGGGGCGAGCCGCCGGGCCCGTAGCTCGGGCTTGTAGGTCGGGCTGAAGCCCGACCTACAGATCTTCGTCTTGCCCCCGGGGTGTGTTGCGGGGCGGGCTTCGGCCCGACAATCTTCTCTCAGACGCCCTCAGAGGCTCTCTGCCCACCGATCCCTTGGGTGCAGTAGGGTGCCCGCCTGTGCTAATATCGCGCGATTATCCGGGTCCAAACCCGCTCACGGCTTCTGATCGGGTCTGGCAGCGAACCATAATGACAAGGGAAGTAATGCCTGCCCATGGCTGAATTTGCCAAAGAAGTACTCCCCGTCAATCTCGAAGACGAGATGCGCCAGTCCTATCTCGATTACGCCATGAGCGTGATCGTGGGCCGCGCCCTGCCCGACGTGCGTGACGGACTCAAACCGGTGCACCGCCGCGCGCTGTTCGCCATGAGCGAGCTGGGCAACGACTGGAACAAGCCCTATAAAAAGTCCGCCCGCATCGTCGGGGATGTGATCGGTAAGTACCACCCCCACGGTGACACCGCCGTGTACGACACCATCGTGCGCATGGCCCAGCCCTTCTCGCTGCGCTACATGCTGGTGGACGGGCAAGGCAACTTCGGTTCCGTGGATGGCGACTCGCCGGCGGCCATGCGCTACACCGAAGTGCGCATGGCGAAGATCGCCCACGAACTGTTGGCGGACATCGACAAGGAGACCGTCGACTTCGTTCCCAACTACGACGAATCCGAATCCGAGCCCTCGGTCTTCCCGACCCGAATACCCAACCTGCTGATCAATGGCTCAGCGGGGATCGCGGTGGGCATGGCCACCAATATCCCGCCCCACAATCTCAACGAGGTCATCAGCGCCTGCATCGCCCTGATCGACAATCCCGACCTCGGCATCAAGGAATTGATGGAGTATGTGCCGGGGCCGGATTTTCCCACCGCCGGCATCATCAACGGCGTGCGCGGCATCCAGGAGGCCTACCTCACCGGCAAGGGGCGCATCTATGTGCGCTCGCGCAGCCATGTGGAGCGCGATGATGCCCGTGGCCGCGAGGCGATCATCGTCACCGAGCTGCCCTACCAGGTAAACAAGGCGCGCTTGCTGGAGAAGATCGCCGAGCTGGTCAAGGAAAAGAAGATCGAGGGCATCAGTGAATTGCGCGACGAATCCGACAAGGACGGCATGCGCATGGTCATCGAGCTCAAGCGCGGCGAGGTGCCCGAGGTCCTGCTGAACAATCTCTATCAGCAGACCCAGATGCAGAATGTGTTCGGCATCAACCTGGTGGCGCTGGTGGACGGACAGCCACGGTTGCTCAACCTCAAGGAAATCATCGCCGCCTTCATTCGTCACCGCCGCGACGTGGTGACGCGCCGTACCGTCTATGAACTGCGCAAGGCCCGCGATCGCGCCCATGTGCTGGAAGGTCTGGCGGTGGCGCTGGCCAACATCGATGAGGTCATCCAGCTCATCAAGTCCTCCGCCAGCCGTGCCGAGGCGAAGGATGGCCTGTTGGGCCGTTCCTGGGCGCCGGGCGTGGTGATCGATATGCTGGAGCGGGCCGGTGCCAACGCTTCGCGGCCCGCCGAGCTGGGTGCGGAATTCGGCATGCGGGACGACGGGTACCGCCTGTCCGACATACAGGCCCAGGCCATACTCGACCTGCGCCTGCACCAGCTCACCGGGCTGGAACAGGACAAGATCGTCGGCGAGTACAAGACCCTGCTGGAACAGATCGGCGAGCTGCTCGCCATCCTCAACGATCCCGACCGGCTCATGGAAGTGATCCGCACCGAGCTGGAGGCCATACGCGAGCAGTATGGCGACGTGCGCCGCACCGAGATCCTCGAGGCCCACGAGGATTTCACTCTGGAGGACCTGATCGCCGAGGAGGACGTGGTGGTGACCCTGTCCCACGCCGGCTATGCCAAGTCGCAGCCGGTGTCCGCCTACAGCGCGCAGCGCCGTGGCGGCCGCGGCCGCAGCGCCACCAAGGTCCGGGAAGAGGATTTCGTCGACAAGCTGTTCATCGCCAGCACCCACGATACCATTCTGTGCTTTACCAGCCGTGGCAAGGCCTACTGGCTCAAGGTGTACCAGCTGCCCCAGGCCAGCCGCGCCTCGCGCGGCAAACCCATCATCAACCTGCTGCCGATGGAAGAGGATGAGCGTATCAATGCCGTGTTGCCGGTGAAGGCCTTCACCGAGGACCATTTCGTGTTCATGGCCACTGCCAGCGGCACCATCAAGAAGACACCGCTGGCCGACTTCTCGCGGCCGCGCAGCAACGGCATCATCGCCGTGGATCTGCGCGACGGCGACTACCTGGTGGACGTGGCCATCACCGACGGCACCCGGGATGTCATGCTGTTCAGCGATGCCGGCAAGGCCATACGCTTCAACGAGACCGATCTGCGACCGATGGGTCGCACCGCCTGCGGCGTGCGCGGTATCCGCCTGCTGCCGGGCCAGCGTGTCATTTCCCTGATCATTGTCGATGAGGGTGATGTGCTCATGGCCACCGGAAACGGTTATGGCAAGCGCACGGCGGTGAACGAGTATCCGGTCTATGGCCGTGGCGGCCAGGGCGTGATTTCCATCCAGGGTTCCGAGCGCAACGGTGACGTGGTGGGTGCCGTGCTGGTGTGCGACGACGACGAGATCATGCTCATCACCAACGCCGGCACCCTGGTGCGCACCCGCGTCAACGAGATCTCGCGCTTGAGCCGCAACACCCAGGGCGTGCGCCTGATCAACGTCGGCGAGGAAGAAAGCCTGGTGGGTGTGGAGCGCATCCTCGAGGTGGAGGATGTAGAAGAGGGCGATGTCGATCCATGATCCTTCCGTAGGAGCGGCCTTGGCCGCGAACCGTTTGTGTTCGCGGCCAAGGCCGCTCCTACAGGGTGGGTCCGCCATAATTCTGAATCAATTCCCGGCACATAGCCGGTATGAGGAGCGGTAACAGCATGTCCAGGATTTACAACTTCAGCGCAGGCCCGGCGGTATTGCCACGGGAAGTACTGTTGCAGGCTCAGGAAGAATTGGTGGACTGGCACGGCTGCGGCATGTCGGTGATGGAAATGAGCCATCGCGGCAAGGAGTTCATGTCCATCGCCGCCCAGGCGGAGGCCGACCTGCGCGAGTTGATGAAGATTCCCGCCAACTACAAGGTGCTGTTCCTTCAGGGTGGCGCCAGCAGCCAGTTCGCCATGGTGCCCATGAACCTGCTGCGCGGTAAGAATACCGCCGATTACATCCTGACCGGTGCCTGGGGCAAGAAGGCCATCGCCGAGGCCAAGCGCTATTGTACGGTCAACGAAGTCGCCAGTTCCAAGGACGATGGCTTCAATAGCGTGCCGGCGCGTGATACCTGGCGGCTCGATGCCAATGCCGCCTATGTGCACTACACCCCCAATGAAACCATTGGCGGTGTGGAATTCACCGATGTACCCGACGTGGGCGACGTGCCGCTGGTGGCGGATTATTCCTCCACCATCCTGTCGCGCCCCGTGGACGTGAGCCGTTTCGGTGTCATCTATGCCGGTGCCCAGAAGAACATCGGCCCGGCGGGCCTGACGGTGGTCATCGTGCGCGAGGACCTGATCGGCCAGACCCTGCCGGACACACCGGTGATGTTCGACTACAAGACCCACGCCGACAACGATTCCATGTACAACACCCCGCCCACCTACGGTTGGTACCTGGCCGGGCTGGTATTTCAGTGGCTCAAGCGCAACGGTGGCCTGGAGGCCATGGCGAAGGTGAACCAGCGCAAGGCCGCCAAGCTCTATGCCGCCATCGACAGTTCGGACTTCTATGCCAACCCGGTGGCGGTCGCGAACCGTTCATGGATGAACGTGCCCTTCACCCTGGTCAACCCCGAACTCGACAGCGTCTTCCTGGAAGAGGCAAAGACCCTCGGCATGGTCGCCCTCAAGGGGCATCGCTCCGTGGGCGGCATGCGCGCCAGCATCTACAATGCCATGCCGGAAGAGGGCGTGGATGCGCTGGTGGATTTCATGGCAGATTTCGAACGGCGCAAGGGCTGATGATGTTCACCGCATTGCATGACATTCTTGTAGGAGCGACGCCAGTCGCGATAGGTGGATGGCCCGGTCATCGCGGCTTGCGCCGCTCCTACAGGTATCAAACAATCACGTAAGGCGACACTGATCTTTGCGCCCTTTGCGCCTTTGCGGTGAACAAGGGCGCATGACCCAGGGAGGGATCCCGGTGTTCAATGCCCCGGGCGCCAACGCCAACGCGGTCAAGGAGCTGGTTATCGCCGGCATGCTGCTGGGGGCCCGCAATATCGCCCAGGCCTGGGATTTCGCTCGCAATCAGGAAGGCAGTGACGCCGAGATCAACAAAGCGGTGGAGGCCGGCAAGAAGAATTTCGTCGGCTTCGAACTGCCGGGTCGCACCCTGGGCGTGATCGGCCTGGGCGCCATCGGCGTGCAGGTGGCCAACTCCTCCCTGGCTCTGGGCATGAACGTGGTCGGCTACGATCCGGACATCACCGTGCAGCGCGCCTGGCAGATGTCATCGGATGTGCGCAAGGCCGCCAGCATCGATGATCTGCTCTCTCAATCCGACTTCATCACCTTCCATGTGCCGCTGGTCGAGGCCACCCGTAATATGATCAATGCCGAGCGCATCCGTATCATGAAGGATCGGGCCGTGCTGTTGAACTTCTCGCGCGACGGTATCCTCGACCACGAGGCCGTTTGTGCCGCCCTGGACAGCGGCAAGCTCTATGCCTATATCTGCGACTTCCCCAGCAACCGCCTCAAAAACCACCCGCGGGTGGTGACCTTGCCGCACCTGGGTGCGTCTACCGGCGAGGCGGAAGACAATTGCGCCATCATGGTGGCGGAGCAGCTGCGCGATTACCTGGAAAACGGGAATATTCACAACTCGGTGAATTTCCCCGAGGTGCAGATGCCGCGCAACCAGTGCTATCGGCTGTGCGTATCCAATGCCAACGTACCGAACATGCTGGGCCGAATCTCCACCGCCCTGGCCGATGCCGGCCACAATATCATCGATATGATCAACAAATCCCGCGGTGAGCTGGCCTATACCCTGGTGGATGTGGAAAGCGAGATCGGCGAGGATTGCCTGCGGGGCATTGCCGCCATCGAGGGTGTGCTGAACGTCCGGGTACTGGGCAAGGCGTGATGGTTCCATTGTAGGAGCGGCCTCTGGCCGCGAACATTCGCGGCCAAGGCCGCTCCTACAGCATCGTTTCTGCAGAGATTGGATTTGCGCTGACATGAGTGAAGAAAAGGCATTGCCGGAACTGCGGGAACGCATCGACGCCATCGATGCGCAGCTCCAGGAACTGCTCAACGAGCGCGCGGCCTGCGCCCGCGCAGTGGCCGAGGTCAAGCAGAACAGCGACCCCGATGCGGAGTTCTACCGCCCCGAGCGCGAGGCCCAGGTGCTGCGCAAGGTGCGCGAGCGCAACCAGGGCCCGCTGCCGGCGGAAGAGGTGACGCGCCTGTTCCGGGAGATCATGTCCGCCTGCCTGGCCCTGGAAAAGCCCCTGCGCATCGGTTTTCTCGGCCCGGAAGGAACCTTTACCCAGGCGGCGGCCCTCAAGCAATTCGGCCATTCGGTGCAGACCGTGTCCTTCGCCGCCATCGACGAGGTGTTCCGTGAAGTGGAGGCGGGTGGCGTCGATTACGGCGTGGTGCCGGTGGAGAATTCCACCGAGGGTGTGATCAATCACACCCTCGACATGTTTCTGCGCTCGCCCCTGAAGATCTGCGGCGATGTGGAATTGCGCATCCATCATCACTTGCTCAGTACCTTGTCAGATCTGGCGGCGGTGGAGCGTGTCTATTCCCACCAGCAATCCCTGGCCCAATGCCGGGAATGGCTCAACGCCCGGTTGCCCAGCGCCGAGCGCATCGCCGTGAGCAGCAATGCCGAGGCGGCGCGCCGCGCCAGCCAGGAGCCCGGCTGTGCCGCCATTGCCGGCGAGACCGCTGGCGAGATCTATGGATTGAAGGCAGTGGTGCGCAACATCGAGGACGATCCCGCCAACACCACCCGTTTCCTGGTCATCGGCAAACAGCGGGTGCCGCCCAGCGGCCGGGACAAGACCTCCATCCTGGTGTCTGCGCGCAACCAGCCCGGCGCACTGTATCGGCTGCTGGAACCCATTGCCCGCCATGGCCTCAGCATGACCCGCATCGAGTCCCGGCCTTCGCGCCTGAGCACCTGGGACTATGTGTTCTTCATGGACCTGGAAGGCCATTGCGACGATCCCGAGCTGGCGCGCGCCCTGGAGGAACTCCAGACGGAAGCGGCCATGTTCAAATGGCTGGGATCCTATCCCCAGGCGGTGTTGTAGGAACACCGGTTCGTCCGGGGGCCGGGCTCCTGCGCGAGCACTGGCCACCCTGTAGGAGCGGCCTTGGCCGCGAATGTTCGCGGGCAGAGCCCGCTCCTACAGGGCGCGTTTGTGATGTAAGGTTTACTTGACGATATCGATGATGACAGACGAACAACCCTCTTTCCTGGCCCTCGCCACCCCCGGCGTGCGCGGCCTGCATCCCTACCAGCCCGGCAAGCCGCTGAGCGAGCTGGAGCGCGAGTACGGTGTGCGCGACGCCGTGAAGCTGGCCTCCAACGAGAACCCGCTCGGTCCCAGTCCGAAGGCGCTGGCGGCGGCACGCGCGGCCCTGGCGGACATGGCGCGCTACCCTGATGGCAACAGTTTCGAACTCAAGCAGGCCCTGGCGCGGCGCCACGGGGTATCCACCGCCGCCATCACCCTGGGCAATGGCTCCAACGATGTGCTGGAGCTCATTGCACGCGGGTTCCTGGGCCCCGCCCTGGCGGCCGTGTATTCCGAGCATGCCTTCGCCGTCTATCCCATCGTCACCCAGGCCATCGGCGCCCAGCATCGGGTGGCGCCGGCCCGGGACTTCGGTCATGACCTGGAAGCCATGGCGGCGCGGGTGGACGAACGGGCGCGGGTGCTGTTCATTGCCAATCCCAACAATCCCACCGGCACCTGGCTGCCGGCGAGCCAGCTGGAGGCCTTTCTCGCCACACTGCCCGAATGCCTCATCGTGGTACTGGACGAGGCCTATTGCGAATACGTGGGCGAGTCGGATTACCCGGACAGCACGGCCTGGATCGAGCGATTCCCCAACCTGGTGGTCACTCGCACCTTTTCCAAGGCCTTCGGCCTGGCGGGCCTGCGCATCGGTTATGCGGTAAGTCATCCCCAGGTGGCCGATGTGCTCAACCGGGTGCGTCAGCCCTTCAATGTCAACCTGGCGGCCCAGGCGGCGGCGCTGGCCGCACTGGACGAC
>JAIVHA010000197.1 GCA_020201295.1 Lysobacteraceae bacterium
AGGTCCATTGCCCGCCCTGCGAGTCCCCGGTACTGATGGTGGCGAACCATGTCTCCTGGCTCGACATCATCGCCATCGCCGCTACCCGCCCGGCCACCTTCGTGGCCAAGGCACCGGTACGCCACTGGCCGATACTGGGCCGCCTGGCCTCCCTCAGTGGCACCCGCTTCCTGGAACGGGAATCGCTGACGGGACTCTGCGCGCTGGTGCAGGACCTGTCGAAGCTACTGGAGCAGGGCGCAAGCGTGGCGGTGTTCCCCGAGGGCACCAGCACCAGCGGCGAACAGGTGTTGCCCTTCTCCTCCGCCTTGTTCCAATCCGCCGTCAGTAGCGGCGCCCAGGTGCAGGCCATCAGCCTACGCTATGGGACAAGCGCCTGCCCCGACCCGCTGGCACCCTTCGTCGGCGATGCGGATTTCCTGTCCCACCTGTTGTCATTGCTGAAGCGGGCGGAGACCCACGTCACGCTCGTGTTTGCCCCACCCATCAGCGCCATGGGACGACACCGCCAGAGCCTGGCCGAATACACCCGCGGGCAGATCCTCGAGCAGTTGCAGCGCGGGACAACCAGCGTCGTCCGCACGACACACACACGCCAGGCGGCCTGATCCCTGCACGTCTCTCCTGGCCTCTACGCGTCTTTCCCGGCCTCTACACGTCATTCCGGCGCAGGCCGGAATCCAGGTATGCTGCTGTCTCCGGGTGCCGGCGCCCATCGATCACATCCTGGTAGAAGGCCACCAGGCGCTGGCTGGTCCGGTGTGTGGACCAGTCTCGAGCATAGCGCACTGCCGCTTCGGCCAGGCAACCGCGGCGAACCGGGTCACGCAGCAGGCCGATCACATCGGCGGCAAAATCCTCCACGCCGCCCTCCACGATCACCGCGCCACAGTCAGGCGTCAATACGTCCCGCGCACCCAGCGCGGCATAGGACACCACCGGCACGCCCAGCGCCAAAGCCTCCAGCAGCACCAGGCCCTGGGTCTCCGTTTTTGATGCGAATACAAAGGCATCGCCGGCGGCGAAGCAGTCCCACAGGCCACACGACCCACATAGACCAGTATGGGCCGTGCCGGGTCCAGGCCATGGCGCTGGCAGAAGGCGGCACGATCACCGGGCGTGAATTCCTCGAGGTCCAGCCCGGTGGGCACCACCCGCAAGGGAATATCCATACCATAGTCCTGTAACGCGGTGGCGATGGCGCTGGAGGGCACCACGAAACCATCCACGCCGAGCTGGAGATTGCGCGAAAGCCGGCGCGCCACGGCGCGTGCCAGGAAGGACGGGAGTATCGGCAGGTAGTGGTGCAGGTACTCCTCGAAGAAGGTGTGATAGGTCTCGACCACCGGCAAGCCCCAGCGTCGCCCCAACAGCACACCCAGGCGATGCGCCATGAAGGGCGTATGAATATGGATCACATCGTAGTCATCGGGGGACAAGCGATTCGCCAGCCGGCGCAGGCTGCCCCAGCGCATCAACTGATCCTCGGGATCGAAGGGGATGCGGCGCCCCGGCACGCGCAGCAGCACGTCACCGGGCGCATGCTCGCTGCTGTCGGCACCGGGATAGGCCGGAGCAACCAGGGTGGTATGGTGGCCGAGACCGTGCAGGGTCTTGCGCGTGGTGGCGATGGAGGTGGACACCCCGTTGACACGGGGGAAATACACGTCCGATAGCATCAGGATACGCATGGATGGGCGGTGCCCGCCTGCCCGGACATCAGGCCAGCAACAAGAGGCTCCCCTTGGCCAGCAGGTATCCAAGTCCGGCACCGGCGAGTACATCACTGGGATAGTGCAGACCCAGCACCGGGCGCGAGATGGCCACCAGCAAGGCGAAGGGCGCGACGAGCAGGGCCAGACCCGGGAAATAGGCCAGCAGCACCGTGGTGAAGGAAACGGCGTGCAGGGTATGGCCGGAGGGAAAACTGAACTGATCCAGGGCTGCCGTATGCTGGGTGACATGCCGGCTGACGGCACAGGGGCGGGGGCGCACGGTACGCGTCTTCAACCACTTGTAGACCATGAGGCCCGGAACGGCCACCAGCAGCATATGCAAGGAGGCCTGCAGGCCCTGCCAGCCATAGGCCAGGGGCAGCACGGCCATCAGGCTGTACCAGAATACCCCGTCACCCAGGCGGCTGCAGATGCGCAGCAGGCCGGTGACCGGCCAGAAACGTCCCAGGCGATTGCAGGACAGGCAGAGGGACAGGTCCCACTTACCGAACCATAGCCAGGCTTGCTGCATTGCGTGCATGTTGCCCCCTTGCGCCATAGTGATGTAACAGGGTTTCGAATCGCATCACGACGCCGGCCCAGTCCATGCGGCAGGCATGCTCACACGCCAGGCTGCCGGTGCGCGCACGCAGCGGCGGACTGCGCGACAGCCTCAGGGCCGCACGGGCGAAGCCAGCGGGATCATCGAGGGGGACGGCCATTCCGGCCTGGCCTCCGGCCATATGCAAAGCCGCGGCCGCGTAGTCATAGGCCACCACCGGCAGGCCCGAGGCCATCGCCTCCAGCACCACGTTGCCGAAGGTCTCGGTGCGACTGGGAAACAGGAACAGGTCCGCCGAGGCATAGTGATGCGCAAGGGCCTCTCCGGTTTGTGTGCCACAGAAAATGAACTCAGGATGCAACGCGGCCAGCCGCGTGCGTTCCGGGCCATCGCCCACCAGCACGAAGCGCGCCCCGGGACAACACCTCCACCCGTCCGAAGCCCTTTTCCTCGAGCTGTCGTTGCAAGTCCCGGGTCGGCACCAGGGTGCAGGCCGTGGCGCGGTGAAAACTACGCAGGTAACGCTCCACCACGGGTTCCAGCCAGCCCAGGCGGTAATGTCGGCTGTAGTGCGCGAACTGGGTGTGAAAACCGCTCAGGGCCGGGATGTTCCAGGCCGCCGCCTGGCGTACCGCCGCCCGGCCCAGGGGGCCTTCCGTGGCGACGTACAACACATCGGGCCGGAACTCGCGCCACAACCGACGCAGGCGCATACGGCTGATCAGGCCGGCGTGCATGTCGGGATAGAAGGGGATGCGGAAACCCGGAGCAAGATGCTCGCGCAGGTTGCCGTTCACCGCCGCGCGGTCATCGCGCCCCTGCGCCGGGCGAATCAGCTGTATGTGGTGACCGCGTTCGGTCAGGCCATCCACCAGTCGGCCCAGGGTCATGGCGACCCCATTGACCTCGGGCCGGAAGGTTTCAGTCACGATCCCCACTTGCATGGATTGCAGCACGCATCACCCTGGTGCGACTTCAGATGACACCATGCTAGGGGGTGGGCTTTACGGGGATATGAAGGTGGGATGACAGCCACATGACGCCCGGAGGCCGGCCAGACAAGCCCTGGACAATGACGTAAAAGCTGAGGCGCCTATAGTTCACGCCCCCTGCCACAATTACGCTCCAGTTCCACCAGGTGTGGCAACAACTCGGAGCCTTTCTGCACATGGAAGATATAGCGCGGCACATCCTGTTCGGTGGTTTGCGCCATGAAAGGCTCGCCCCAGAAACTGAGCAGCGCCTCGGCCGCACCGCTTTGAAGATTGTCGGAAAGAATGAACGACACGGTCTTGCTCAGCTTGCACCAGCGCGGCTCCCGAACCTTTTCATGCCCCGGGCAGGCCTCGATTTTCGGCAATATATCCGTCTGCCACAGGGCTTTCTGGCTTTCATCGAGCACGAACCGGACGGAACTGACCATGGGGTTTTCCAGGGCGGGACGCAACAGGGCATCAAACAGCGGCTGTGGCTTGTACATGGACAGGCAGACGTTGTACCAGATGCTGTCTCCACTCATGTGACCAATGAATTGCTCATTTTCGCTGCGCAGATTGCGCGGACCAATGAGAATGACATCGGGATGCTTGAGCGTGGCCTGGATATTGGTGATCGCGTTCGCCGTCTGTTCGACTTGCTCGGCGGTGATCTCGTTGTTGCGCGTGTGGCGCATGAAATTGATGAACAGCAACCCCAGCAGCGCAAGCACGATGGGCAGGATGACCTGTTCGTCCACCACATGCAGCAGGTGCAGGATGATGGCCGCCACTGCCGCCAGAATGCCGGCAATCGCCTCCCACTCGAAGCTGAGGAATTTTCTAATCTTCATTGGAGTACCTGGCTTCGGCGGCCATGGCCGTCAGATGCGTCCCTGCCCGGTCAGCAGGCGATGGCGTACTTCTTGATGCGGTACAGCAGGGTGTCGCGACTCAGGCCCAGCAGGCGCGCCGCCCGGCTGCGATTGCCGGCGGTCAGTTCAAGGGCCTGACGGATGAGCTCGGACTCCAGGCTGTCGAGGTGGATGCCGCCGGCCGGCAGGCGGAAGGGTGAGGTCGAGGCCGTTGCCTCCTGGCGGATCTCCAACGGCAGGTTGTCCGGTTCCACATCGCGGCCACTGAACAGCACCAGCATGCGTTCGCAGAGATTGCGCAGCTCGCGCACGTTGCCGGGCCAGCCGTAGCGCTGCAGGCGCGCCAATGCGGCAGAGGAATAGCGCGGCACCTCGAGCCCGTGGCGGGCGGAAAGCTCGGCGCTAAGATGGGGAATCAGCTGGGCGACATCGCCCTCGCGCTCGCGCAGGGGCGGCAGCTCCAGGGGGATGACATTCAGGCGGTAGTAAAGATCCTCGCGGAAACGGCCGGCGCGCACCGCCTCCTCGAGATCACGGTTGGTGGCGGCGATGACCCGAACGTCCACGCACCGCGTCGCGGAATGTCCGACGGGCTGCAACTCGCCGCTTTCCAGGAAACGCAGCAACTTGGCCTGCACCGGCAGGGACAACTCGCCCACCTCGTCGAGGAACAGGGTGCCGCCATCGGCGCTGGCCACGAAGCCCGCCTGGTGTTCCACCGCGCCGGTGAAGGCGCCGCGCTTGTGGCCGTAGAGCAAGGATTCCGCCAGCGCCTCGGGCAGGGCGGCGCAGTTGACAGACACGAACTCGCGCGCCGCGCGGCTGCTCTGGTCGTGCAGGCTGCGCGCCAGCAGTTCCTTGCCGGTGCCGCTTTCGCCGCGCACCAGAACCGGCACGTCGGTGGCCGCCACCAGGGTGGCGGCACGCAATACCTGCTGCAGGGCGGGGGAATCCCCGACCAGTCGGGTTTCAGCGGTGGTGGTCATGCCGTGCTCCGTTGGTTACGCACTGCCCGGGCCTTCATGCCGGCCTTTGTAGGTCGGCCTTCAGGCCGACATGTCGGGCTCAAGCCCGACCTACATTATAAGGATACTTTCTATCAATCTATCAAATCACACCCAATCGGGACTTGAGTCAGGTCAATCCAGCGCCTCGTGCTGGTGTTCGTGCTCATGGCCGGGCCCATGGGCCGAGTGGTCGACCACCTGCCCCTGGTACCAGAGCGTACCCAGTGCCATCACCACCAGCAAGCCCCCCAGCACCTGGCGCACGCGTGGCTGGCGGGCAAAACGGGTGAGCCAGCCCGCCACCAGGCCGGCGCCCAGCACCGCCGGCAGAGTGCCCAACCCGAACAGCGCCATATAGAGGGCACCCTGCCCCGCCGTGCCCGCCGCCGCTGCCCACAACAGGGTGAAGGCCTGCATGATGCGGTGGCCGTACTGGGGGCTGATGAAATCGAACAGCTGCTGCCCCACCACTCCGATGATGGCCCCGGCCAGGGCATAGCTGCTGATCCGCCCCAGGCTGTAGGCCAGCAGGTACAGGGTCAGGCGCCAGCGGCTGTCGCGCACCCCGGCGGGCAGGCTCATGCTCAGGGCGCCGATGATCCCCCCGCACATGCCCACGCAATGCACGGCACTGAACAGGCCGATGGTGAAGGGAACCCAGCTGATGCTTTCCATGGGAACGGGCTTGGCAGAGGATGCGCGCCACTGTACCCGGAATGGACGGGCAGGTGAACCTGCCCAACCATCTCTGACCACTGCCGGCATCACGACCAGATCCATCACCCCGACCACATCCGTCATTCCCAACCACATCCGTCATTCCCAACCACATCCGTCATCCCGGCGCAGGCCGGGATCCATGCCTGGGAAACCCCTGGATCCCGGCCTGCGCCGGGATGACGGGGTGGGAATTTCGGGACGGCGGGGTAGAAATTTATTGAATCAGCCATTTACATGGCGCCACACAAATATTGCCATTGAAATAATTTTTAAAGCCTGCTATATATTTCCGAATTATCCCAACCCAAAGAGTGGCTTACCCCAATGCCAGAGGTCAACAAACTCCCCCTCCGGGAACGCAAGTACGCCCAAACCAAGCTCAACCTGCGCCAGGCGGTCTCCGAACGTCTGGAGACCCGCACCCTGGACGACATCCCCGTAAAGGAGTTGTGCGACGCCGCCCTGGTGTCCGAGGCCACCTTCTTCAACTACTTCCCCAGGAAGGCCGACCTGATCAACTACCTGATCCAGCTCTGGACCATGGAGGTGAACTGGCACGGCCAGCAGGCGGCCCGCAACGGCGCCGGCCTGGCGGTGATCGAGGCCATCTTCGAGCGGGCCGCGGTGCAGATTCAACTCCACCCCGGCCTCATGGGCGAGATCATCGCCCACCAGGGGCGGCTGCGCGAACGCCCGCGGCTGCCGGACCTGACCCTGGCGGAACGCCTGCTGGCCTTCCCCGACCTGGCGGGCATCGAGGACACCCCGGACAAGGGCATCGAAAGTGTGCTGGTACCCAGCCTGCAGGAGGCGGTGCACCTGGAGGAACTGCCCCCCAACACCCACATGAACACCGTCATGGTGGCGCTGGTGTCCATCTTCTTCGGGGTCCCGCTGGCGCTGCGCGTCGCCAGTCCCCAGGGGATCGGCGGTATGTACAAGCAGCAGCTGCAGGTGCTGTGGGCAGGCGTGCGCGGGGTGTCGGTGAAACGCCAGTAGAAAAGAAGCAGGGGCCTATTCATTGTTTATTCGTCATGCCGGCGAAGGCCGGCATCCAGCGGTTTCCCAAACATGGAT
>JAIVHA010000052.1 GCA_020201295.1 Lysobacteraceae bacterium
AGATTACCTCGGTAAGTACCGCCATCAACGAAATGGCCGTTTCCATCAACGAGGTATCAAGTAACTCCAAGGAATCGGCGGAAATGGCATCCCGTTCGGTGGAAATCGCCAAGAAGGGTGGTGTGGCGGTGCGTCGCACCATCGAAGGCATGGACAGTATCCGCGAAACCATCCAGGAGACCTCCAAGCGCATCAAGCGCCTGGGTGAATCCTCCCAGGAAATCGGCGACATCGTGGAGCTGATCGACGACATTGCCGAGCAGACCAACATCCTCGCTCTCAACGCCGCCATCCAGGCCGCCATGGCCGGCGAAGCCGGGCGTGGCTTCGCGGTGGTTGCCGACGAAGTACAGCGACTCGCGGAACGTTCGTCCAGTGCCACCAAGCAGATCGAGGCCCTGGTCAAGACCATTCAGACCGATACCAACGAGGCGGTCATTTCCATGGAGCAGAGTACCTCCGGGGTAGTGAACGGTGCTCACCTTGCCGAGGATGCCGGCTCGTCGCTGGAGGAAATCGTGTCGGAAACGGAGAAACTGGCCGACCGCGTTTCGAATATTTCCAGCCTGGCGCAGCAGCAGTCCGCGGCGGCCAGTAACGTTTCACAGGTCATGCACGTAATCCAGGAAATCACCACCCAGACCTCCGCCGGCACCAGCGAGACAGCCGCTTCCATCGGTAATCTCGCCGAGTTGGCCCAGGATCTGTCCCGCTCCGTGGCCGGGTTCAAGCTGCCGGGCTGAGTCGGAAACAGGTGAGACGAGAAGGTGCTGAATCCGCAAATGCATAGCAAGGATGTACCGAGCTGGGTCCTGACCTTGCCGGACCTGGATGACCAGCAGTTCATCCAGTGGGCCACGCTGCTCGAGGAACGGGTTGGCGTGGTGGTGCCGGTGGAACGCAAGTCATTCCTGGTCACGGGACTGAAGCTGCGCATGCAGGAGATCGGCTGCGCCGATTACCAGGAGTATTACCAGCGTATGCGCCACGGCAGCGGGGCCCAGGAATGGTCGATGCTGGTGGATCGACTTACAGTGCATGAGACCCGTTTCTTTCGCCACAAACCGTCACTGCGGCTGGTCACCGAACAGGTGCTGCCAGCCGTGCCCGCGGCCGGTGATGATGCCCACACCCTGCAGGCCTGGAGCGTGGGTTGTGCCACGGGGGAGGAAGCATACAGCCTTGCCATGCTCATCGATGCGCATTTCCGCGCCCTGGGTGGTCGTTATTTCTTCGGCATCACGGGTACCGATATCAGTCGACCGGCATTGGAAAAGGCCCGGAATGGAATCTATGCCCGACGACGCCTGGCGGATATTCCTCTGGACCTGCAGGCGGCCTACTGCGTCGAGCTGGAAAGCGAGCGTTTCCAGGTCCACCCGGAACTTCGTAACCGTGTGTGCTTCACCCATCTGAATGCGTTGCTGGCCGGCGCGGCACCCTATGCGAAGATGGACCTGATTTTCTGCCAGAACCTGCTGATCTATTTCGAGCGGGAACGGCGCGAACACATTGCACACCAGTTGGCGGAACAGTTGCGTCCTGGCGGAGTCCTGGTGCTCGGACCCGGTGAATTGGTGGGCTGGCAGCACCCCCAACTGGAACGTGTGCGTCATCCAGACACACTCGCGTACCGCCGGCTACCGGCGGCGCAGGCAAAGGAAGCATCATGAACGAGGCGATTGATTACAGCACCCTGCGCTGGGTCAAGCAGGAGCTGGATGACACCCTGAACCAGGCGCGCCAGGCCCTGGAGGCATATGCCCAGAATCCGGACGACCAGGCGCAAATGAGTTTCTGTGCCGCGCACCTGCACCAGGTGTTCGGCACCCTGCAGATGGTGGAGCTCTATGGTGCTTCCCTGCTTGCGGAAGAAATGGAACAGGTGGCCAAGGCCTTGCTGGAAGGGGGTATCCGCAAGCCGGACGATGCCTATGACGTGCTCATGCGTTCCATGCTGCAACTTCCGGATTATCTCGAACGGCTTATGCGGGGCGGGCGCGATATCCCGCTGGTGCTGTTGCCGCTGTTGAACGATTTGCGCGCCGTGCGCGGCGAGAACCTGTTGTCCGAGAATGCCATGTTCTCGCCGGACTTGTCACGGCCCATACCAGACGACGTGCGGGACTACACTGGCGAGGATGTGCGCCAATTGGCGAAATCCTTGCGCCATCAATACCAGGTGGGTCTCCTGGCCTGGTACCGGGAACAGAACCCCAACGAAGCGCTGCAGAAAATCGGCGCGGTATTGCAGCGCTTGCAGCGAGCCAGCGGAAGCGATGCCAGTGCCCGCCTCTGGTGGCTGGCCGGTGGCCTTGTGGAGGCGATGCGCGACGGTGCCCTGGAGGTAAGCCTTTCCACCAAGCTGCTCATGGGGCAGATCGACCGCCAGCTCAAGAAGCTCATCGATACCGGCGAGCAGGATTTCGAAAAGCAGCTGCCCACCGATCTGCAGAAGAACCTGTTGTTCTATATTGCCCACGCCGAAGGTTCCGGGCTGGGCATCGAGGCGATCCAGAATACCTACCAGCTGAAGAGCTTGCTGCCCGATCATGATGAGGTAGCGGAGGCCCAGGACAGCATGTCCGGCCATAACCTCGACCTGCTGCAGACGGTCGCGGTAGCCGTCAAGGAAAATCTTGCCCGGGTCAAGGATGGCCTGGACCTGTTTCAACGTGGTGGCTGTGAGCAGCTCGCCTCCTTGCAGCCGGTCGCGGAAACCTTCAAGTCGCTGGGCGATACCCTGGGCATGCTTGGTTTGGGTGCGCCGCGCAAGGCCATCCTGGAAAAGGCGGAACTTGCCCGCGACATCATCGCAGGCAAGTACGAGGCGAATGAATCCACCCTGATGGATATCGCCTCCACGCTTCTGTTCGTGGAGAATTCCCTCGACGGAGTCAGTGGTGGACGGCGTATCGATGCCGCCAGCGCCGAGGATGCTGAATTCGACCAGGTCATGGTGGTGGTTCTGCAGGAAGCCATCAGTGACATGGCGCGCGCGAAAGATGCCATTACCGCTTTCATGGATGAGCAGGATGCCGGGCTACTCAAGGAGGTTCCGCAGCTGTTTAATCAGGTGAAGGGTGGATTGCTGCTCCTGGGCCGGGAAAAGGCCGCGGCACTCGTGGATGCAGTGGGACGCTATGTGGCCCGTGACCTGATCGAGCGGCGGGTGGAACCCGATACCGATACCCTGGATTCACTGGCCGATGTCATATGCGGTGTCGAATACTACCTGGAAGGTCAAAAGGAAAAACGCCTGTTTGGCACCAGCGTGATCGATGTGGCGGTGCAAGCAGTGGCCCGGCTCGGCTACCCGCTGCCCGGGGAACTACTGGAAGGTAGGCCGGATGCGGATCAGCCGGCTGCACCGTTGATGTCGCCGGCACGGGATGCGTCGATGGATGCCGGGGAAGGTCTGGCCAGTACAGAATCTGAAAATTTGGAGCTGGGGGAACTGGGCTTCAGCCAGGGCACTGAGTCCGAGCTTGGCCCCGAGATCGAGGAAATCGGCCTGGATGCCGTGGTGGAAGAAGATACATTCCCCGGCAACGTAGTGGTTTCAGATCGTTTCATCAAAGCAACGATATCCCAGGATGCTACGAAGCACGCTGCCCAGTCCGTTCCTGTGGTAAGCGAGGATATCGACGAAGAGATCATCGAGATCTTTATCGAAGAGGCGGAAGAGGAAGTTGCGACCATTGGGGAATTGCTGCCCCGCTGGTTGTCGAATACGGACGATCAGGAAGCCCTGATTACGGTACGTCGCTCCTTTCATACCCTCAAGGGCAGCGGGCGACTGGTGGGTGTGCAGCTGATCGCTGAGTTTTCCTGGTCCTTCGAGAACCTGCTCAATCGGGTGATTGACGGTGCCCGCGAGCTCAACGCCGACATGATCGAGGCCTTCGAAGCATCCTTGCTGGCGTTGCCCCAGCTGGTCGAACAGGTCAAGGGTGGTCCTGCCCCGAGCCTGGATATCGCCCTGCTACAGGCGCAGGCCGAAGCCCTGGCGCGTACGGGTTCCCTGGATGACCTTAGGCTTTCCGGGTTGGAGGCGTCGGCGGAAAATGAAATACCCGCGCCGGTAGACGCGGCCTTGCCGGCGGAAGATGTCATCATTGCAACCGAAACCGATGATGATATGGAGCCAGTCGCGGTATCCATCATGGATCCGGTGCTCTACGAAATTTTCTACAGTGAGACGGAAACCCACCTCGCCACCATCCGCGGTTTCATTACGGCCTGCCGTGGCGAGACGCATGCATGCCAGGTCAGCGAGGCGCTGGTGCGCGCCTTGCATACCCTGCATGGTAGCGCACGCATGGCCGAGGCAGACAGTATCGCTGCGATTGCCAGCGGACTGGAACGTTACGTCAAGATCATGATGGCCGAGCAGCGGCAGGTGCCGGAACAGGGCGTCGCCACCCTGGAGGAAGGCGTCGAACTGGTGTCCCGGTTGCTCGCGCTGTTCAAGGAAGCCGATCCTTCGGTGCCCGATACGGCAAGCTTTCTGGCGCGTGTGGCGGACTTGTCCGAAATATCCGCGAATGAAAGAGACGCCACCCCGTCTTTCCCCGCCTTGGTGGAGATGGGTCTTGGCATCCTCCACACGCAGGAAGAGGTCGAGGAGATCGAGCCTTCTGACGGAATGGATCGAGCAGCGCAAGCCTCTGCAGAATCGGCCGTGGACCCGGAAATTCTTGAGGTCTTTGCGGAAGAGGTCCAGGAGGAATTGCAGACCCTGCAGGAACACCTGCCACGTTGGTTGCACAATCAGGAGAATCACGAGGCGCTGACGATTGCGCGACGTTCCTTTCACA
>JAIVHA010000198.1 GCA_020201295.1 Lysobacteraceae bacterium
CGTCAGAATGTTGTTTTAGAGTTGGGAATGCTACTTGCGACGCTGGGAAGGGCGAATGTGGCGATTCTTATGAAGCAGCAAGAAAACATGGAAAGGCCATCTGACATCCAAGGTCTGATCTACGTCCCTTTCAAAGAGAATTTGCAGAAAGAGGCAGGGCCACTATTGGCCAAGGAAATGGCAGCACAGGGCTACAGCATATCGGTGGCAAACCTATGAGCACCCAACAGGGTGTTCCATCGGGCCGCCCATAACACTTTCATTAGGATGTAATTGACCTACGTCGCTGGCCTCTACGGCATCCAAATCACCCGCCCCATTAAAGTGCGGGGTCTCACCTTTGAGCCAATCACAAACGACCATCAGCAAGCTGAGAAACTTGCACGAGATTTGGATATCTACCACCTGACTGCAACTGTGAGTGGAGAGTCATTGGACCCTGAGTTGTGCTTCAAAATGGAAGCGGTCTTATCCTTTATTGAGCATCTTGACGTTCTGGTTTCGACACCCATTCAGGGGATCGCCGTGGGCGAATCTGTGGCCGCGCTGTTTCCAAAATCACTTGCGACACAAAGAAGAAACAACGGTGGCGGCGCGGTAGTCGGCGTTGATACCTTTTTTCCCCATTCTCGTTCGAAGTTCATTTAACTGGCTCTACAGCATCTTTCCGACGACGCTTTTTGTAACTCAACAAAGTTCAACTCGCTCTTCTTCAAGTGCGTAGAAACCTTCCGCCAACGTCGACCGTTTCTTGAGATCTCATACTTCCTTTTGTACTCTGGCCTTGAGTCTTATGCGCGTGCAGTAAGAATGGATCGAACAAGTAAAAATTCTTCCGAGCCAATCTGCCAGCTTCTAGAGTCCTATGGATTTAAGGTCTATCAGGAGAGGTCCAGCGAGCTCTCTCGCGCAATCTCGACTTATACCCATTTGAGAAATGCCATCTTCCACAACGGCGAGTTACTGAATATTTCTACAACCTGTCTATGCTCGTGTCGCTCACCGTTATGAAGGCCATCCAGTTTGACGACGGCCATATCAATTGGGACGCCTGGATTGACCGGCAGTTGTTCAAGTAGGCATGAAAACCCTTTTCTCCCTGATCAAATCCCCCTTCCACCCCGATTTCAGCGCGTATCAGAAGCTGAGCATTGCGGCGGAGCGTTTCGACTCGGCCCGCAATCTTCACCGGGCGCTGCAGAAACAGCCGCCGGACTTTTTTGTGGGGGAGTTCATTTACGGCTGGGGCAACAACGCCGCGGGGCGAACATCTCGAACCTGGATCTCACGATCTGGATGCTGCAACGCTTTTCACGGCAGGCAAAGATGATCGTCAAACCATTTTCCTACCTGCCTGCGCCTTTTTCCACGCTGCCGGCGGCATGCCGACCATGCGCTTGAACGCACGCGAGAACGCGGCTTCGGATTCGTAGCCGACGTCTAGCGCAACAGCCGCCACGGTGCGATTTGTTTCCCGCAACAGCGTGCTGCCCAACTGTATGCGCCAGTTGGCCAGATAGTGCATGGGCGGATCGCCCAGGTATTGCACGAAGCGTCCATGCAGCGCTGAACGCGACAAGCCGACTTCGCGGGCGATATCGTCGACTGTCCAGTTGCGATCCGGGCGCTCGTGCATGAGTTCGAGCGCCTTGCCGACGAAGCGGTCACGCAGCCCGGCGAGCCAGCCTGTCGCGTCCTCGGGCAGGCTGTCGAGGTAGCGGCGGGCGGCGTCGACAAACATCATCTCGGCGAGCCGTTCGAGCATGGTGTTGGACTCGACGACCGCCTGCTCGATGACGCGATTGGTCCAGCCGCTGGCGCGTTCGGCCGGCAGATGCAGGATGCGCGGCAGCGCCGCGATCAGGGGATTGAACGGCTTCAGATCGCAGCCGAGAAAGCCGCACACGGCAATCGTGTCGGCGTCCTCGACGGGCAGCGGTGCGCCCGCTTCGACAACGCCATGGTGATAGGCGATCGGCATCGGCTTGGGGATGCTGCGGGTGGAAAAAACCCACTCAGCGGTCCGGCGCAGCGGCTCGATGCCCGGCGCGCTCGACAGGACGTGGCGATCGCCTTGTGGAAACATCGCGATGTCCCCGCTGGCCAGTCTCACCGGCGGCTCGCCCGAAACCGCGGCCCAGCCATTGCCCTTGGCAATCATGTGGTACTCGATGACGTGCTCGCAGCCGGGCATCACCGCGCCGGCGATCTCGTGGGCCGGCGGCGCCTCGGCTGACCACGGGTCGCTGCAGCTCACGTAATAGAACACCGCACCGCGCACGCGCACGGCGCGCAGCAGATCGGAAAGTATGTCTCGGCTCATGGGCATGGACCTTTCTCGACGAACGTTTGATCAAGCAGCGTGGACACACAATCAGGAAGCCCACGAATCCCGGACGATTGAGCATATTTGCGCGACGCAGAGTGAAGTGTCAATCAAGCATCTTCGTGACAATGGGGACGCTGACTGACCGGCGACGATGCAAGGGCTGCACATTCACTGTGAAGCCCTCACCGGGAAGGTCACGACGGCACGCAAACCGGCCGATCCGACAGCGAACGACGGGGCCGGCCGGCCCCAATCATCCGAATGAGGAGAATCATCATGAAAGCAACCCAGGTCAACATCGTGGTGGACGTCAGGCAGGCGCTCAGCCCGCAATCCGGCGGCGAACTGGTCAACGAGCTCGGCAGCCTGCACGGTGTCAGCCGGGCATGGGTGAGCCCGCGCACGTCGCGTCTGCTGCTGGTGGATTTCGACGCCGATCAGACCGACACGCAGCACATCCTCCGCACCGTCGTGCACCGCGGATTCGACGCGCGACTGGTCGGCATGTGATCGCGCCCGCCTCGACAAGCAGGTTTTTCCATTCACCACCAGGAGAATCAAAATGAACCTCGAACTCAATGTTTGCACCCCGGCCGCCTCCGGCCGGGCTCCGTCCCCCGGCCAGGCCCAGGTCGATTTCGATGCGATCAAGCAGCGCCAGCATGCCACCTGGGCCAGCGGCGACTACGGCATCGTGGGCACGACGCTGCAGATCGTAGGCGAACACCTGGCGGAAGCGGTGGACCTGCGCGCCGGCGAGAAGTATAGAAGATATAGACGCCCCCCTTTTTAACCGAGGCGAGGGCTACCATCCAGGATGGATATCTCAAAGTGGTAAAGTCAGCACACCACTGAACTGAAATAAACCAGGAGGCGTCATTGAAACCGCCCCCTAAATGCGGTCACAATGTATCCGCAAGCCGAAGCATTCCGTTTTAGGCCCAACCACTAATAGCGTCGGGATGCAATGTGGCAGCCAATACTTCTGACCGCCAGGTGAGCGGGTACATGCCGGGGCCGCGCCATTATTGACAAAGATTGCCATAATATGCCATTGTTTCGCCAGGAGGTCTGCACTATGGCAACCATGAATGTCTCCCTTCCAGACCCCATGAAAGAGTGGGTCGAGGACCAGGTCAAAACAGGCCACTACAGTAACGCCAGCGATTATGTCCGCGACTTGATTCGTCGTGACCAGGAATATCAGGACAAGCGTGAAGCCCTCATCAAGGCACTGATCAGCGGTGAGCAGAGTGGAGCAAGCAAGCGGACGATTGAGGAAATCTGGCGTGGTGTGAAGGCACGGCACGGACTCTGATGTATACACTCTCCGAGGCCGCGGCCAGCGATATCGACCATTTGCTGGAGAAGTCGATCACGGAGTTCGGTGCGCAACAAACCGAAGCGTATTACCAATCCCTGAGCCAATGCCTGGAACTCCTTGGCGATAACCCTGAAATGGGAAATTCAGCCGAGGATGTACGCCCTGGCTATCGCCGTTTTCCCCATGAGAGTCATGTAATCTTCTACCGCGTGGGTGCCGGAAACATTCATGTCGTGCGCATCCTGCATAAGCGCATGGATGCACCACTCAATCTTCAGGACTAGCGAGGCGTACTCTTAAGCATCCACTAATATACCCACCATTGAATCCCTGCTGCACGCCATAAACGGCGGATGAAACCTCCTCCAAAACCCTTTATAGTCAAGCGCCAACTCAACAACACCCCCAACGCCGGGTGAACCAGGAATCCTTGTCCGATGGAAAGACGCTTTACCGCCAGAGACCTGACGCTCGTCCTCGGCCTCGCCTTCCTCGCCCTGCTGCTCATCCTGCTCATGTACCAGGTGGACCGCCAGTGGAACCGCATGAGCGAGATGCAGCGCGCCATGCAGGAACAGGCCGAGGACCTGCGCCGGGTGAGGGTAACCATGCAGGGCCTGGAGCGACGTGTGCGCGAAGGCGGGCTGGCCAGCAGCGCCGCCGCCCCGCAGGCGGGCGCGGTGCCGGAGGCCTTCCGTCGTGCCCAGGCCGCCACCGAGCAGGAGGGTTATGCCCAGGGCGACTGGCTGGTGCGCGCCTTCGGCACCGGGCTCAGCACCATCACCCCGCTGGTGTCCAGCGACGCCTATGCCAGCGAGGTGCAGGGCTATGTGCTGGAATCCCTGCTGAGCCGCGATCCCGACAGCCTGGAATGGCAGGGGTTGATCGCCCGCGACTGGACCATCAGCGAAGACGGCCTCACCATCACCTTCCGCATGCGCCCCGACGTGACCTTCTCCGACGGCGCGCCGATGACGGCCGAGGACGTGGTGTTCAGCTTCGACTTCATCATGAACGAGGCCATCGCCGCGCCGCGTGCCCGCGCTTACATGGAAAAGCTGGAAAAGGTGGAGGCCCTGGGCGAGCACGAGGTGGCCTTCACCTTCGCCGAACCTTATTTCAACAGCCTGTCCCTGGCCGGTGGCATGGCCATCATGCCCAGGCACTTCTATGCCCGTTACCTGGAACAGGCCGAAGTCTTCAACCAGTCGCGCGGTCTGCTGCTGGGTTCCGGCCCCTACCGCCTGGCCAACCCCGAGACCTGGACCCCGGATCAGGGCCTGGTGGAACTGGAACGCAACCCGCGCTACTGGGGGCCGGTGGATCCCTCCTTCAACCGCGTGCTGTGGAAGGTGATCGAGAACGACAGCGCGCGCCTGACCACCTTCCGCAACGGCGAGATCGATGTCTACGCCGCACGGCCGCGCGAATACCAGCAGCTGCTGGACGACACGCAACTGCGCGAGCGCACCCGCAACTATGAATACATGAGTCCGACGGCGGGCTATGTCTACATCGGCTGGAACCAGGAGCGCGACGGCCAGCCCACCCGCTTCGCCGACCGGCGCGTGCGCCAGGCCATGAGCCATCTCACCGACATCGACCGCATTATCGAGGAGATCATGCTCGGCTACGCCGAGCCGGCTGTCAGCCCCTTCAACCCGCGCAGCGAACAGCATGATCCCAGCCTTTCACCCTACCCCTTCGACATGGAGCGCGCCATCCAGCTGCTGCGCGAGGCGGGCTATACCGAACGCAACCGCGAGGGCATCCTGGTGGACGCCGCGGGCAAGCCCTTTGAGTTCGGCCTGGTGTTCTTCCAGGACAACGAGGACACGCGGCGCATCGTGCTGTTCCTCAAGGACCTGTATGCCCGTGCCGGCATCCTCATGCACCCGCGTCCCACCGAGTGGTCGGTGATGCTGGACCTGCTCAACCGCAAGGACTTCGACGCCATCACCCTGGGCTGGACCAGCGGCGTGGAGACGGACATCTACCAGATGTTCAACTCCGACCAGACCGTGGCCGGCGGCGACAACTTCATCAGCTACCGCAACCCGGAGCTGGACCGGCTCATGGACGCGGCGCGCGCCGAGGTGGACGAGGAAAAACGCATGCCCCTGTGGCGCGCCACCGAACGCATCCTCCACGAGGACCAGCCCTATACCTTCCTGATGCGGCGCCAGACCCTGGCCTTCGTGGACCAGCGCATCCACAACCTGGAGCAGACCCGGCTGGGCCTCAACCTGGGCATGGTGCCGGTGGAGATCTATGTGCCGCTCGAAGCCCAGAAATACGCACGCTAGCAAGACTTGGATGATGAGCGAAACACTGATTCATTCGTCGCGGCCGTCATTGCGAGCGAAGCGAAGCAATCTCCACGTCATCAGCTTTGCCGTCGGGAATGACGAAAGGGGAATTGATCAGCGCTTCCTTGGGAGATTGCTTCGCTTCGCTCGCAATGACGGACCAACCAACGATTCCTTGGGGAAAATGACCAGGGGATCACAGGGTACGATCGGGTCATGACCACCTACATCCTGCGCCGCCTGCTGCTCATGGTGCCCACCCTGCTGGGTATCACCCTGGTGGTGTTCGTGGTCATGGCCTCCGCCCCCGGCGGCATCAGCGCCCAGTCCCTGGTGGAGGGCATGAACCTGGAGCCCCAGGCCAAGAAGGCCCTGGAAGACTACTACAACCGCATGTATGGCCTGGACCAGCCGGCACCGGTGCAGTACCTGCGCTGGTTGAACAACGTCTCCCCCGCCGGCTTCGAGCTGGACCAGGCCACGGGCGAGCTGGGGCGATTCTCCTTTACCAAGGGCTCGGATCTCGGCACCAGTTTTCGCTACGGCCGGCCGGTGATGGACCTGGTGGCGGAACGGTTGCCCATCACCCTGCTGCTCAACGTCATCTCCATCCCCATCATCTATATCATCGCCATCGCCGTGGGGGTGCATGCCGCCACCCGGCGCGGCAGCAGCTTCGATGTGAGCTCCAGTGTGGTGATGCTGGGGCTGTGGTCCATCCCCACCATGCTGGCCGGGGTGCTGATGATCGGTTTCTTCGCCTCGGACCAGTTCTGGCCCTGGTTCCCCACCGCCGGCCTCAGCCGCCGCGAGGCGCTGGACATGCCCTTCCTGCCCCACTGGGCCAGTCTCGGCGACGTCGGCCTGCTGTTCCTGCTGGGCGGCCTGGGCGCCGTGCTGCTGGTGTGGCTCAGCTTGCGCGGCCCGGTACGGTTGCGGGTCGCGGTGCTGGGCCTGCTGGGTGCGATCGCGGGCTATGCCATGGCCGACCAGCCTGCCGGGGTGGCGGGCTTCGGGCCCATGCACCTGGTGCTGGCGCTGCTGGTGGGCGCGGTCTTCGCCGGCATCGGCTGGAGCGGCTTCCAGGCCCTGCGCACCATCACCCTCGGCCTGCTGGGGCTGCTGCTCGGGCTGTTGCTGGCGGCGCAACTGGCCGGGGGCGAGTTCGTGCGCGGCTTCCTGGTGGACCGGCTCTGGCACCTGGTGCTGCCGGTCATCTGCCTGTCCTACGGCGGCTTCGCCTTCCTCGCCAAGCTCACCCGCTCCTCGGTGCTGGAAAACCTGCTGGCCGACTATGCGCGCACCGCGCGCGCCAAGGGCGCCTCCGAGCGCGACGTGCTGTGGCGCCATGTGTTCCGCAATTCCCTGCTGCCGCTGATCACCGTCTCCGCCACCCTGCTGCCCAGCCTGCTGGCCGGCTCGGTGATCGTGGAGACCATCTTCAGCATCGACGGCATGGGCAAGCTGGCGGTGGACGCGGTGCGTACCCGCGACCGTGAGCTGGTGCTGTCGGTGACCCTGATCAGCGGCCTGCTGACCCTGGCGGGATACCTGCTCGCCGACCTCTGTTATGCCATCGCCGATCCGCGGGTGAGTTATGACTAGATGGATTCATCCTGTTCATTCCAGCAACGGCACCGTAGGAGCGACCTTGGCCGCGAATGGCTTGCCGGCCTCCCGGCCGGTTCGCGGGCAGAGCCCGCTCCTACAGAAGACATACCGAACCACAGTGTCCTGCCATGACTGAGCCCCTGACCATCCAACCCCCCGCCCGCGCCCGCAGCTACAGCGCCCAGGTGGCACGCGAGGTGTTCACCCGCTGGGGCGCGCGCCTGGGACTGGCCTGGATCCTGGTGCTGGTGGCGGTGGCGGGACTGGGTGGTGCGCGCGCCCATCCCCTACTCGCCCAAGGACTACCTGCGCGACCATGGCGACACCGGCCTGGAGGCGCCGCTGGAGGATGATGGCCGGCGCCACTGGCTGGGCACCGAGGAGAACGGCTCCGACGTACTGGCGCGCATGATCCACGCCTCGCGCATCGCGCTCGGCATCGGCTTCATCGCCACCGGCATCGCCCTGCTCATCGGCGTCATCATCGGCGGGCTGATGGGCTATTTCTCCGGCATCGTGGACATGATCGGCATGCGCCTGGTGGAGATCTTCGAGGCCATCCCCACCCTGTTCCTGTTGCTCACCTTCGTGGCCTTCTTCGGCCGCAGCCTGTACATGATGATGATCATCATCGGCATCACCTCCTGGTCGGGCTACGCCCGCTACGTTCGTGCCGAGTTTCTCAAGCTGCGCGAACAGGAATACGTGCAGGCGGCGGTGGCCTGCAGCCTGCCGTTGCGCTCCATCCTGTTCCGCCACATGCTGCCCAACGGCGCCGCGCCCATCCTGGTGGCGGCCAGCTTCGGCGTGGCCTCGGCCATCCTGGCGGAGGCCACCCTGAGCTTCCTGGGCCTGGGGCTGGTGGATGATCCGTCCTGGGGGCAGATGCTCAACCAGGCGGTGCAGTCCTCCACCTTCAACTGGTGGATGGCGGCCTTCCCCGGCGGGGCGATCTTTTTGACCGTGTTCGCCTACAACCTGGTGGGTGAGTCGCTGCGCGACGCGCTTGACCCGCACCTGAAGAAAAATGCCTGAGCACAGTCACCATTCCCCCGTAGGAGCGACGCAAGTCGCGATAGCGCGGATGATCAGCCATCGCGACTTGCGTCGCTCCTACAGGGGGGGATTAACCGCCGTGATGCCAAAAGAGCCTGTGAGCCGAAGCCATGCTGCTTGAAGTCAACAACCTTAAGACCTGGCTGCGCGCCGGCAAGGAAACGGTCCACGCCGTGGAGGACGTGAGCTTCCGGATCGACCGCGGCGAGACCTTCTGCCTGGTCGGTGAATCGGGCAGCGGCAAGTCGGTGAGCGCCCTGTCGGTGATCCAGCTGCTGCCGCCCGACATCACCCAGCACCCGGGCGGCGAGATCCTGTTCGACTACCGCCATCCCGACGGGCGCCACGAGCGGGTGGACATGCTCAGCTTGCCCGAGGAACGTCGGCGCGCCATCCGCGGCAGCCGCATCGCCATGATCTTCCAGGAGGCGCAGATGGCGCAGCGCCTCGCCGTCATGCGCCTGGGCAAGATCGTGGAGAGCGGCCCGGTGCGCCAGGTGCTGAGCCAGCCGGCCCATGCCTATACCCGCCAGCTCATCGACGCCCTGCCGGAAAACCTGCGGCGCCGGCGCGTGACCGAGGTGCGCCCCGCGGTCGAGGCGGGCCGGGCCACGGACCCGGGCGAAGTATTGGTGCGGGTGGAGGATTTCAGGATCCACTTCCCGGTGCGCAAGGGCCTGCTGCGCCGCGTGGTGGACCATGTACGCGCCGTCGATGGTGTGTCGCTGGACATCCGCCGTGGACAGGTGCTGGCGCTGGTGGGCGAGTCGGGTTGCGGCAAGACCACGCTCGGGCGCGGCATACTGCGCCTGCTGGAGGCCACCAGCGGCAGCATCCAGTTCCAGGGTGACGACATCACCCGGCTGTCGCGCCGCGAGCTGCGGCCCTTCCGGCGCCGCATGCAGATCATCTTCCAGGATCCCGCCTCGTCCCTGAACCCGCGCCTCACCGTGGCCGAGGCGCTCACCGAGCCCATGGCGGTGCACGGCATCGGCGCCTCCCACGAGGAACGCCTGGCCCTGGCGCAGGCGGTCATCGAACAGGTGCAACTGCCGCCCGACAGCCTGTGGCGCTACCCCCATGAATTCTCCGGCGGCCAGCGCCAGCGCATCGGCATCGCCCGCGCCCTGGTACTCAACCCCAGCTTCATCGTCTGCGACGAGGTGACCAGCGCCCTGGACGTGTCGGTGCAGGCGGAGATCCTGCAGATCCTGCAGGCCCTCAAGGAGGAACGCGGCCTGACCCTGCTGTTCATCACCCACAACATGGGCGTGGTGGAATACCTGGCCGACAGCATGGCCGTCATGTACCAGGGCAAGGTGGTGGAGTACGGACCCACCGACCGGGTCTGCCGCCAACCGGAGAACGATTACACCCGGCGCCTGCTGGCGGCGGTGCCGCGCCTGGACCTGGCGGCGCTAGCCTGAAGCGCTTGCATTCCCGTCGGCAGGGTACCAACCTGTAGGAGCGGCCCCAAGGTGAGACCGCGTAGCGGTCGAGAGAGTGCCCTGGGGCATGGCCGCGAATATGCCGCAAACCCCATTCGCGGCCAAAGGCCGCTCCTACAGCGGTCGAGGATCCGCAGGACGACAGCATGTTATTCGGACAAGACCGCGAACAGATTCGCCGTTTCTATTGCGAGGCCTGGCGCAAGTTCAGCCAGACACTGCCCATGGAGCCGCTGGAGGACCTGGTGGCCACGGTCATCAGCGAGCATCCCGAATACCATCGCCTGCTGGAAATACCCGAGCATGCCATGGACCGCGACTACCTGCCGGAAATGGGAGAATCCAATCCCTTCCTGCACATGGGCATGCACATCGCCATCCGCGAACAACTCAGCATCGACCGGCCCGCCGGCATCCTGCAAGTCTACCAGGCGGCACTCGTGCGCCTGGGTGACGCCCATGAACTGGAACACCGCATGATGGAATGCCTGGCGGAAATGATCTGGCAGGCGCAACGCAACGGCACCGCGCCCGACGAGGCGGCCTACCTGGAGTGTGCGCGGCAACTGTAGGTCGCGGTATGCGGCCCGCACTGCAACTAGATGTCCGGATCAAATGGTCATGCCGGCGCATGCCGACATCCATGTGCCAGCCCTGCATGGGTTCCGGCATCCGCCGGAACGATGATAACAGGCGCTATACGCGATTCCGTAACAGATCGCGGATTTCGGCCAGCAGTTTTTCCTCGTTGGAGGGAGGTGGTGGCGCCGTGGGTGCGATCTCTTCCTTCCGCTTCAGGCGATTGATCATTTTCACGGCGATGAAGATGGCAAAGGCCACAATAATGAAATCGACCATCGTCTGGATGAAGGCGCCGTAGTTCAGCGTCACCGCTTCCACGCCTTCTTCGGCTGCTTTGAGGGTAATCACAAGGTTGCTGAAATCCACGCCCCCGATCAACAGCCCCAGCGGTGGCATCACCACATCGGCCACGAAGGAAGACACGATCTTGCCGAAGGCCACCCCGATGATGATCCCCACCGCCATGTCCACCACATTGCCCTTGACCGCGAATTCCTTGAACTCTTTCAGCATGCCCATCGCGCACTCACCTTTTTGGTTGGTATTGACGTCCGCCGTACCCGTAACCGGCTTGTACCCCATGATTGTAGCCAGACCAGACAGAGACAGCATAGTGATTTCATGAGCAAAAAAACGTCGCTACCGGGAGATTGGCACGATGCTGGCGGCCAAGTATATCAGTATTTCCTAATATATTTTCCGCCCCCATACCGGAACTTTGACTTACATCAAACAGTCACACATGCTGCACATCCAGCAACACCCCCAAAAAATACACAACTGCTACGGAGACCGAACATGTCCAAATCCAACCAGCTCAAGCCCGTCAGCCTGGCCCTCGGCACCGCCTTTGCCCTGTCCCTGGGCTCCGGCATCGCCAGTGCCGACCAGAACCCCTTCTCCATGACCGAACTGTCCAGCGGCTACCTGGTGGCCGACAAGCACGAGGGAAAATGTGGCGAAGGCAAATGCGGCGGTGACAAGGCCAAGGAAAAAGCCAAGGAAGGGAAGTGTGGCGAAGGCAAATGCGGCGGCGACAAGGCCAAGGAAAAAGCGAAGGACATGGAAGGTAAATGCGGCGAAGGCAAGTGCGGCGGCAACCGCTGAGCCGGAAATCCCTTCCATGACTTCGAACCAGCCTTATCCCGTACAGGGTGCCGGCCTGGGCCTGCGGCGGACCCTCATGGGTCCGCTCGCGGAGGCCTTTCCGGGGCAGATCGGCTTTCTGGAAATCGCGCCGGAGAACTGGATCGGCGTGGGCGGCGCCCTGGGCAAGCGCCTGCGCGCCTTCACCGAGCACCATCCCTTCGTCTGCCACGGCCTGTCCCTGTCCATCGGCGGTCCCGCCCCCCTGGACGAGACCTTCCTGCAACGCCTGAAACGCTTTCTGGATGAACACCACATCCGCGCCTACACGGAACACCTGAGCTACTGCGGGGATGACGGACATCTCTATGACCTCATGCCCATCCCCTTTACCGAAGAGGCCGTGCACCACGTGGCCGGGCGCATCCGCCGCGTCCAGGAC
>JAIVHA010000053.1 GCA_020201295.1 Lysobacteraceae bacterium
GGGTGGGATGCAGGATCGGGCCGCCGCCGGACAGGGCATAGGCGGTGGAGCCGGTGGGCGTGGCCATGACCAGGCCGTCGGAACGCTGGGTGTTGAGGAAGCGGCCGTCGATATGGGTCTCCAGCTCGATCATGCGCGCGATGTCGTACTTGTGGATGACCACGTCGTTGAGGGCATCGCTGCGGTGCAGGCATGCGCCATTGCGCAGCACCTCGGCGTGCAGCAGGGTACGTTCCTCCTCCTGGTAGTGGCCGGCCAATACCCGGTCCAGGCAGGCGGTCATGTCCGCGGGCAGCACGTCGGCCAGGAAGCCCAGTCGGCCGCGGTTGATGCCCAGCAGGGGCACTCCGGCATCCGCCAGGCTGCGGGCGGCGTTGAGCAGGGTGCCGTCGCCGCCCACGGCGATGGCCAGGTCGCAACGGGCCGCCAGTTCCTCCCGGCCCACCACCGGGGCGGCGGGGTGAGGTACCGAGGCAGCGGCACTCTCGTCCAGCATCACCGGGATGCCGCGCTGTTCCAGGAAGGAGAGCAGGGTCGCCAGGGTCTCGGCCACGCTGGGATCGGCGGACTTGCTGATGATCCCGATATTCTGAAAATGTGCCGTCATGGGGTCCGCTTCCGGGTGATGCTGGCAACGCTATCATGGCGCGGAGTCGGCGCCAAGCCTTTAAGCTTTTGGCTGTACAGCCTTTTCGGCCGCAATCCTGGCCAAGGGACTGGATCGGGAGACGCTGGCACTCCATAATGGCGAGTGCCAGCAAACCGCCATGACCCAGACCGGGCGGTGGATGGCCTCCAGGTGGGTACGTTTTCATGAGTGCAAACAAGCCGGACATATCGGAACGGGCCCTGCAGCTTCTCAAGGCGCTGACGGAGCGCTATATCCGCGAGGGGCAGCCGGTGGGCTCGCGCACCCTGTCGCGGGAGTCGGGCCTGAACTTCAGCCCGGCCACCATCCGCAATGTGATGGCGGATCTGGAGGACCTGGGCCTGATCCGTTCCCCCCACACCTCCGCCGGCCGCATCCCCACGGTGCAGGGTTACCGCATGTTCGTGGATACCCTGCTGACGGTGAAGCCCCTCGACGAATTCACCGTCGATCGCATGCGCACCGAACTGGATACGGACCACGATTCCAAGAGTCTGGTGACCACGGCCTCGTCGCTGTTGTCGGGCATCACCCACCTGGCGGGTATCGTGACCCTGCCGCGGCGGGAACACGCCTCCCTGAAGCGGGTGGAATTCCTGCCCCTGTCGGAACACCGGGTGCTGGCGGTGCTGGTGATCAGCGACCGCGAGGTGCAGAACCGGATCCTGAATGTGGATCGCCCCTACACGGCGTCCGAACTGCAGCAGGCTTCCAATTATCTCAACGGGCAGTTTGCCGGCCGCAACCTCGAGGAGGTGCGCCGCAGCCTGATCAGGGACATGAAAAGCGACCGCGCGGATATGGATCGCATGATGCGCACAGCCGTGGAGATGGCCGACTCGGCCCTCAACGCGGCCGAGGAGGGCGATGATTTCGTGATGGCCGGGGAAACCAACCTGATGGAGTTCGAGGAGCTGTGCAATCCGGCCACCCTGCGCCAGCTGTTCGAGGGTTTCAATCGCAAGCGTGACATCCTGCATTTGCTCGACCAGTGCGTGAATGGCGCGGGCATGCAGATCTTCATCGGCGAGGAGTCCGGCTACCAGATGCTGGACGAATGCAGCGTGGTGACCGCGCCCTATTCCGTCGATGGCCGGGTGGTGGGGGTGTTGGGGGTGATCGGTCCCACCCGCATGGCCTACGAACGGATAATCCCCATCGTCGACGCCACCGCCCGCATCATGGGCGCGGCCTTGAATCCGCGGGAATGAGCCCCACATAAAGCCCGGAGCCAGTGCCGTGGGCTGGCCCTGTAGGAGCGGCCTCGGGCCGCGAAGGACGGTGGCACGGCCCTCCGCGGCCCGAGGCCGCTCCTATGGGGGCATGGGTTATTTTTGTAACTAATTGAAAAATCGGAGTATTGCATGGCGGAAGAACAGAAGCCGGTGACCGAGGCCGTGAATGACGCGGAACTCGACATGGACGTGGACGGCGAGGGTGCCACTACCGGGGACCCGGTTCAGATGGGGGCCCTGCTGGAGGATGCCCGCGCCAAGGCCGACGAGCACTGGAACCAGTGCCTGCGCCTGCAGGCGGAGATCGAGAACCTGCGCAAGCGCGGTGAGCGCGACCTGGCCAATGCCCATAAATATGCCCTGGACCGTTTCGTGCAGGAACTGCTGCCGGTGAAGGACAGCCTGGAGATGGGCATCTCCGCCGCAGGCGAGGGCGAGAAGGTGGATCCCGCCAAGCTGCGCGAGGGCAGCGAACTGACCCTGAAGATGCTGGCATCGGCGCTGGAAAAATTCGGCGTTCAGGAAGTGGACCCGGCCGGCGAGCGCTTCAACCCGGAGTTCCACGAGGCCATGTCCATGCAGGAGCGGGCCGACGTGGAGCCCAATACCGTGGTGGCGGTGATCCAGAAGGGCTACCGGCTCAACGACCGCCTGGTGCGCCCGGCCATGGTCATGGTCTCCAAGGCGGCTTCCTGAGCCCGGGGCCTTGAATTGTAAATACCTGCCCCCATACAGGGGTTCAGACGATCAATGTAAGGAAACCCTGATCCATTCATGGATTCCGGCATTCGCCGGAATGACGAATGATTCAGACTTTCCTTAACCGAATTCATCAGCTTTAACGTACGGAGATTCAGCATCATGGGCAAAATCATCGGCATCGACCTGGGTACCACCAATTCCTGCGTGGCGGTTATGGAAGGCGGCAAGCCGCGGGTCATCGAAAACAGCGAGGGTGATCGCACCACGCCGTCCATCGTCGCTTTTGCCGACGATGACGAAGTGCTGGTCGGCCAGGCGGCCAAGCGCCAGGCGGTCACCAACCCGGCCAACACCCTGTTCGCGGTCAAGCGCCTGGTGGGCCGTCGCTTCGAGGACAAGGAGGTCCAGAAGGACATCGGCCTGGTTTCCTACAAGATCATCAAGGCCGATAACGGCGATGCCTGGGTGGAAGCACGCGGCAAGAAGATGGCGCCGCCGGAAATCTCCGCGCGCGTACTCCAGAAGATGAAGAAGACCGCCGAGGACTACCTGGGCGAGAAAGTCACCGAGGCGGTCATCACCGTGCCGGCCTATTTCAATGATTCCCAGCGCCAGGCCACCAAGGACGCCGGCAAGATCGCCGGCCTGGAAGTGAAGCGCATCATCAACGAACCCACGGCCGCGGCCCTGGCCTATGGCATGGACAAGAAGCGTGGTGATGTGAAGATCGCCGTGTACGACCTGGGTGGCGGCACCTTCGATATCTCCATCATCGAGATCGCCGACGTGGATGGCGAACACCAGTTCGAGGTGCTGTCCACCAATGGTGACACCTTCCTGGGTGGCGAGGACTTCGACAAGCGCATCATCGATTACCTGGCCGATGGCTTCAAGAAGGATCAGGGCATCGATCTGCGAGGTGACCCGCTGGCCATGCAGCGCCTGAAGGAAGCGGCCGAAAAGGCCAAGATCGAGCTGTCTTCCAGCCAGCAGACCGACGTGAACCTGCCCTATATCACGGCCGATGCCAGCGGTCCCAAGCACCTCAACATCAAGCTGACCCGCGCCAAGCTGGAGTCGCTGGTGGAGGAGCTCATCACCCGCACCATCGAGCCCTGCAAGATGGCCATGAAGGATGCCGGCGTGTCCACCAATGACATCGATGATGTCATCCTGGTGGGCGGCCAGACCCGTATGCCCAAGGTGGCGGAAGCGGTACAGAACTTCTTCGGCAAGGAACCGCGTCGCGACGTGAACCCCGACGAGGCTGTCGCCATCGGCGCCGCCATCCAGGGTGGCGTGCTGGGTGGCGAAGTGAAGGATGTGCTGTTGCTCGACGTCACCCCGCTGTCCCTGGGTATCGAAACCCTGGGCGGTGTGATGACCAAGTTGATCGAGAAGAACACCACCATCCCGACCAATGCCTCGCAGGTGTTCTCCACGGCGGACGACAACCAGACCGCGGTGACCGTGCATGTGCTGCAGGGCGAACGCGAGATCGCCACGGCCAACAAGTCGCTGGGCCGCTTCGACCTTTCCGACATCCCGCCGTCACCGCGCGGCATGCCGCAGATCGAGGTCAGCTTCGACCTGGACGCCAACGGCATCCTGAACGTGTCCGCCAAGGACAAGGCCACCGGCAAGGCCCAGTCCATCGTCATCAAGGCCTCCAGCGGCCTGACCGACGCAGAGATCGACAAGATGGTCAAGGACGCCGAGGCCCACGCGGACGAGGACAAGAAGTTCCACGACCTGGCCGATGCCCGCAACCAGGCCGACAACCTGATCCACGCCACCAACAAGTCCCTCAAGGAACTGGGTGACAAGGTGGAAGCGGACGAGAAGGAAAAGATCGAGTCCGCCATCAAGGATCTGGAAACGGTCATGCGCTCCGACGACAAGGACGAGATCGAGGCCAAGACCGCGGCCCTGGGCGAGGCCTCCGGCAAGCTGGCGGAACGTCTCTATGCCCAGAAGGCCGAGCAGGAAGGTGCCGCGGGCGGTGGTGGCGAAGGCGCGCAGCAGGCGGGTGGCGAGTCCGCCCAGTCCGGCGACGATGTGGTGGATGCCGAGTTCGAAGAGGTCAAGGAAGACAACAAGTAAGGGCTCGGGCTAACGAAGGCGGGACGGGTCCGGGGCCGGTATACTGGCCCCGGACTTTTGCTGTTCAGCATTGATG
>JAIVHA010000199.1 GCA_020201295.1 Lysobacteraceae bacterium
CCGGTGAGAGCTGCTGCGCGAACCCCGGCATCTGGGTCGCCGGCCGCCCCTCGGCGATCACCTGCACAGCCTCCGCTTGCTTCAGCCGGCCCAGGTTCCCCGGCAACAGCGCCGGCCCCATGCCACCCAGCCGCTCGGCACCGTGGCATTCGGCACAGTGCTGGGTGTAGAGGCGCTTCACATCGGGCGCTGCAGTGGCTGGCTGAACTGCCAAGAGCACCAGGAAAAGCATTGAACCGCCAAGGCGCCAAGAACGCCAAGAAAAGATATGAACCGCCAAGGCGCCAAGGACGCCAAGAAAAGCGTTGAACCGCCAAGGCGCCAAGAACGCCAAGAAAATCTCGTAAAAAATAAATCTTGGCGTCCTTGGCGTCTTGGCGGTTGATCCTGGTCTTTCTTGGCGTCCTTGGCGCCTTGGCGGTTGATCCTGGCCTTTCTTGGCGTCCTTGGCGCCTTGGCGGTTCAAAAAAATCCATATCAGGCCTGCTTGATGCGGATGGTGCGCTTGTAGGGGGTGACCTGCAGGCGTTCGTGGTCGCCGCTGGCACCGATCTCCTCGTCATCCAGGTAGCAGGCGGGGTCTTCCGCCCAGGGATCGCCGGTGAGTGACCAGGCGCGTACCCGGGTGTTGCCGCCGCAGATATCCAGGTAGTTGCACTCCCCGCAACGGCCCTTCACGGGACGCGGCTGCTGCTTGAAACCGGCCATGAGCGGGTCGGAGGTATCGGGCCAGATGGCCGAGAACGGCCGCTCGCGTACATTGCCCAGGTGGTAGTCCCACCAGAAGGTGTCGGGATGCACATTGCCGAGGTTGTCGATGTTGGCGATCCACAGGCCCGAGGCGTTGCCGCCCCACTGGGCCAGACGCGCGCGCATGGCCTCGGCCTGCTCCGGGAAGTGCTTGCGCACCCAGAACAGCAGGTAAACCCCGTCGGCATCGTTGTTGCCGGTGACGAACTCGCGCGGATTGCCCGCCTGGATGCCGGCCCAGCAGCGCTCGAACAACATATCCATGGTCTGGCGGGTCAGCTGGTGCACCACGTCGTCCTTGCGGTTGCGGTTGCCGCGCCCGGCATAGTTGAGATGGGACAGGTAGAACTTGTCGATGTCCATCTCCTCCATGAGATCCAGGATGGCGGGCAGTTCCGTGGCATTGTCCTGGGTCAGGGTGAAGCGCAGGCCCACCTTGATGCCATGCTGCTGGCACAGGCGGATGCCGTGCATGGAGGCATCGAAGGCACCCTTCAGGCGACGAAACTTGTCATGGGTGTCGCGCAGGCCGTCGATGCTGATCCCCACATAGTCATAGCCCACCGCGGCGATTTGCTCGATATTGTGCTCGTCGATCAGGGTCCCGTTGGTGGACAGGCCGACATAGAAACCCATGGCCTTGGCGCGCTTCGAAATGTCGTAGATGTCCGGGCGCAGCAGCGGCTCGCCGCCGGACAGGATCAGCACCGGCACCCCGAAGGCCTTGAGGTCGTCCATGACGGCATAGACCTCGTCGGTGTTCAGCTCGCCGGGGAAATCATGGTCGGCGGAAATGGAATAACAGTGCTTGCAGGTAAGATTACAGCGCCGGATCAGGTTCCAGATCACCACCGGGCCGGGCGGCGTGCGCTTGGGGCCGAGCGGCTTGTTCTCCGCCAGGGCCTGCAGGTATTGGGTAATGCGGAACATATTATTTACTCCCGTAGCGGGTATTCATGCCTGGTTCATTCACCGCAAAGGCGCAAAGAGCGCGGAGAAAACCTGGGCTCTTGTAGGAGCGGCCTCTGGCCGCGAACGGCTTGGGTGCCGCGACTGTTCGCGGCCAGAGGCCGCTCCTACCCATGTCTACCGGTCAGGTAATGCTCAATACACATTTATGACTTTCTCCGTGACCTTTGCGCCTTTGCGCTGAATAAACAGACTTTCCAGTTTTATACCGTTCCGGCCCCGCCACCACCTTGATCTTTATCAAACCGCAAGCCGGTCTTCTTCAGGATACGGGTGCTGAACAGCACGTCCTGGGCGCGGCAGTCGGGACCGAGACAAGCGCGGATGGCCTCGATCTGGCCGGCCACCTCGGCACGGTCGTGACCGTGCACCATGGCGAACAGATTGTAGGGCCACAGGGGCAGATGGCGCGGTCGCCGGTAGCAATGGCTGACGAAGGGCAGTGCGCCCACCCGGGCGCCCAGCTCCGATACCTTCCCGTCTGGCACATCCCACACCGTCATGCCATTGGCGCGATAACCCAGCCGGTAGTGATTCGGAACGACCCCGATGCGCCGTATCACGCCCCGTGCCAACAGCAGCCGCAGGCGCTGCATCAGCGCATCGGCGCCGATGCCCACGGTCTCCGCCATGGCGTGGTAGGGGCGCTCCACCAGCGGCAGGCCCGCCTGGCAGGCGATCAGGATGCGCCGGTCCACGGCATCGAGGGCCGACGGCGGATCGCCGCTGTCCAGCACGGCGTTCATACCGCCAGTCTCAGGTTGAGGAAATATTCCTCTTCCTTGGGAAAATTGTAGACCGGATAACCGGTACAGGACTCGATGGCGGCGATCACCGCGCCGACCTGTTCCGGCCGCTCGGTGGCCAATACGAACCAGAGGTTCAACACATGGTCGCGCTCGTAATTGTGGGCTACCTCGGGGAAGGCGTTCACCTGTTCGATCACCCGCTCCAGGTCCGCGGCCGGCACCTGCATGGCCGCCAGGGTGAGGCCGCCTCCCAGCTGCTCGGCATGGATCAGCGGGCCGAAGCGCGACAGCACCCCGTCCTCCAGCAGACGTCCGAGGCGTTCGATGAGCACTGCCTCGGTGAGACCGAGCTTCTCCGCCGCGGCGGCATAGGGGCGCTCACAGACGGGAAAGCCCTCCTGCAGTTCGTTGATAATGATGCGATCGACCTCATCCATCATGGGCACCCACGGCGGTAATTGGCGCCACGTTGCTTGAAACAGCGACGGCTGAACAGGACCTGGTGACGCACCTCGCCCACCCCGCAGGCCTCGGTCAATTCGACGACCTTGTCCAAGACCGCATCACGGTCCTTGCCATGGATCATGCAGAACAGGTTATAGGGCCAGCGTGCGCCGCGCCGCGGCCGCTGGTAACAGAGGGTAACGAACGGAAAGCGCGCGAAGCACTGCCCCAGGGCATCCACCCGCGTATCGGGGACGTCCCACACCACCATGGCGTTGGCGTCGTAGCCCAGCGAACGGTGGCGCACCACCACGCCCATGCGCTTGATGACGCCCTCCCCGCACAGGCGCTCGATGCGCGCGATCACCTCGGCCTCCGCCATGCCCAGGCGACCGGCGATATCCGCGAAGGGCCGCGGCACCAGCGGCAGTCCCTCCTGGATCTGCTCCAGCAGGCGGCGGTCATGGGCATCGATGCCCGTGCTATCCACCCGGCGCTGGCGCACATTCAGTTCCATTGCAGCTCGAACCCCAGGTCGATGTGATAGTCCTGGAGCATGGGCAGCACCAGGGCGTCCAGGCCGGTGGCCCGCTCCAGCTCGGTGATCACCTGGGCCAGCTCCGCCTCGCCGGGCGCGGTAGCCACGAACCAGAGATTGAAGCGGTGCTCGCGCTCGTAATTGTGGTTCACGGCCGGATGCGCGCTCACCAGGCGCGCCACGGCCTCGAGGCGCGGCTCCGGCACCGCCATGGCCGCCAGGGTGCTGGCGCCGACGCGATTGATGGCCAGCACCGGGCCCACGCGGCTGATCACCCCCTCCTCGCGCAGGCTGGCCAGCGCCTCCAGCACTTCGGCCTCGGACACGCCCAGCCGCGCTGCCATGTCGGCATAGGGCGTGGGAGACAAGGGCATGTCCTGCTGAAAGTCATTGAGCAGGCGACGTTCGAAGGCATTCAGGTTCGTGGTCGGCATGGGGAAATCCTATAAACCGATGCGATGGGCCCGGTCGGTGAAAAAGATACCGCTGGGGCTCTCCGCCGGCAGTGTCTTCAACAAGCGGAAGCTGTCCGTGTCATAGAGGTTGAGGCGATTCTCGTCGCGTACCGAGACCCACACATGTTCCCCGCGCGGGGTGAACTCCATGTGCAGCACGGCCTTCCCGGGCGTGAGCGTGGTCACGAGTTCCAGGTTGTCGACATCGATGACCTGCACGGTGTCATTGCGCGGATGGGCGAAGTTCACCCACACCTGGCGGCCATCGGGCCGCGCCATGACGAACACCGGCTGGCCGTGAACCGGGATCCGCTTCACCAGTTCCCAGCTGGCGCGATCGATCACCAGCACCTCGTGCTGGCCGACGCCGGGCACGAAGGCATAGTCCTGGGACATGGCCCAGCCTTCCAGGTGCGGCATCTTGTAGACCGGCAGGCGCTGCTCGCCCTTGCCGTAATCGGGCAATACGCGGCGCACGCCACGGTCGGGGTGCCAGAGATCGAGCATGGCCAGGCCGTCCTCGCCGAACAACCCGGCCAGGTAATGGCGGCCGTCGGGAGAGATCAGGGCATCGTAGGGCTGGCGGCCGATGCCGGTGTACTTGCGCAGTTGCGGATCGCGCGGCTCCGAAAGATCGGCGATCCAGATCTCGCCGGCATCGAACAGGCTGAACACGAAGCGCTGGCCGGGGGCATCGGCAAGCCCCACTACCTTGGAGCGCTGCCCGGCCGTGCCATATTCCGCGGGGATATCCGCGAGCAGTTCCAGGGTAACGGCATCGAACACCCGTACACCACCGGGTTCATAATTGGAGACGGCGATCAGCCGGCCGTCCTGGGAAACGGCACCGCCGATGCCATAGCGACCGTCACGGGAATACACCACGCTGGCATGGGACAGATCACCGAGCCCGGGGATGCGGGCCAGCTGGCGCTGTGCCGTGGTATCCACCACCAGCACCGAGCCTGTGGCGCGTTCCACCACCAGGCCGAGATCCCCGGTACCGCGCAGGGTGGTGCAGCCGGATACCAGGAGCAGGGACAGGAGAAGGGACAGACTCCAGCCACGGTTAATCATGTTGAACCCCCTCACGCAGCTGCTCCACCAGCCAGACCACCTCTTCGTGGGTAAGCAAGGGTTGCCAGGGCGGCATGGCCGTGCCCGGACGCCCAAGCAGGATGGTGTTGATCAGCAATTCATCGGGCTTGCCTTCCAGATCGGCGGGGCGCAGGGCCGGGCCCAGGCCGCCCTTGAGGGTCATGCCGTGGCAGGAGCCACAATCCTGAATGAGCAGGTGGCGCAATTCGAGCTGGCGCGCCCCGCTGGGCTCGGCCGGGCTGGCCTGCCCCATGGCCAGCAACGGGATCATGGCCAGGCTAGCCCACCTGCTGCGCGTCATGGACCCGTTCCTCCGCGGCGTCCGCCGGCACGAACCAGTTCAGCTCATGGGCAAAATCCACTACCTTGCCGATGATGATCAGGGCCGGCGCCTGCACGTCATGGTTTTCCTGGTCCCGCAGAAGCCCCGCCAGGGTCGTGAGGATACGGCGTTGCCGCGGCGTGGTCCCGTTCTCCACGAAGGCGGCCGGGGTATCCGGCGCCATGCCGGCATCGAGCAGGCCCTGGCGAATCTGCGCCAGGTTGGCGAGGCCCATGTAGATCACCAGGGTGGTCTGGGGATCCGCCATCCCCTGCCAGTCCAGCTCCAGGGGTTGGTCGGCACGGCAGTGGCCGGTAACGAAGCGCACACTGCGCGCCAGGCCCCGGTGACTCAAGGGGATACCCGCGTAGGCGCTGCAGGCGGCGGCGGAGGTGATGCCGGGTACCACTTCGAAGTGGATACCGTGGTGTGCCAGGTAACGCGCTTCTTCGCTGCCGCGCCCGAAAACGAAGGGATCCCCGCCCTTGAGCCGTACCACCTGGTGCCCCTTGCGGGCCAGGTTCAGCAGCAACTCGTTGATGACTTCCTGGGGCATGGAATGCCGGCCCGCGGCCTTGCCCACATAGATGCGGCTGGTGCCGGGCGGGATGAGTTCGAGGATGGCGGGGGAAATCAGGCGATCATAGACCACCACGTCGGCCTGTCGCAGCAGGCGCTGCGCCTTCACGGTCAGCAGGTCCGGGTCCCCGGGACCTGCCCCTACCAGATACACGCATGCCTGCTTGTGATTCACGCAACCCCCTGCCGGTTCGGTGTGGAGCCGGAGCGGTCCATTCCTGTCCCGCCCGGATTCGACCCCAGTTGTAGACTTCGGGCGCCCCGCCTGCCTTGATATAGGTCAAAAATTGCCCGTGCGCTAGCGCACCCCCCTGGCGCGCAGGAACTCGCTGTAGGCCTGGTCCGTGCCATTGATATGGCCGATCAGCCATTTCTTCAGGAACTGCACGGTCTCCTCGAGTCCTTCCTGGGGGTTGTTCCGATAATCCTCGAGCATGTCGTTAACCTGCCCGATCATCTCCCGGTGCTGCGCCTTGTGCGGCTCGAAATCCGGATAATCGTGGGTTTCCATGAGGTCTTCCTCACGCTTGAAATGGTACTTGGTGTAGTCCACCAGGGCGTCCAGGGTCTCCTGCTCGAACTGCTGCCCGGTCTGATAATGGGCCGCGGTCTGGAGCTGGTTGATCAGGCTCAGCAGGCGCTTGTGGTCATTGTCGATGGACTCGATACCCACGCTGTACTCATCGCGCCATTCCACGAAGCGGCGCGACACGATGCGTCGGTGGATATAGGGGATCAGGGCCAGCAGCACGATCAATCCCCAGGACACCGGATTGAAGAAATCGACCATGAAACCAAGCAGGATGATGGTGATAATCACCAGCAACAACAGTGCCAGCCCGAACATACTCCATTGCTTGTTCATGCCCATATCGTTTCTCCAGATAGCGGACCTGTAGGGGGAAGACGCCTGGTGCACCAGCGCTGCCAGTGAGTCATTCCGGCGCATGCTTGTTATGCAAGATAATCCTTACGGCTGGTTCGAAAGTATGGGTCTTGCCGCCAGGCAATGACTTGATCCTGATCAATTATGGCTACCAGCAGCCGGTCACGATGGAAAACCTGTATATTTCATGCATCGTTAATATTATTAATTTACTATAAATAACTACATCTCCTTCATTTTGTGGTTTTTTTATTACTTCTTATCACAAATACCTCATCAATTGACTAACATCAAGGATGCTCGGCTCCACGACACGTACAAAGCCACAGAAGCCAGAAGCTTTTTCACACGCCACAGAGGACAAGGCTATGTCAACAACACCCAGGCTAAGTAAGGTTCATGCCTCCGTACTCACCGCATTGCTGCTTGGCGGCACTGCGATCTTCTCCAGTCAGGCCATGGGTGAAGAACCCACCCTGACCCCCGAGCAATTCGAAAAGACCAAGCTGCTCTATTTCCAGCAGTGTGCCGGCTGCCACGGCGTGCTGCGCAAGGGCGCCACCGGCAAGAGCCTGATGCCGGAGGAGACCCGCAAGCTGGGTCAGCAGCGCCTCGAACGCATCATCGCCTACGGCACCGAGGGCGGCATGAACAACTTCGACATGATGTACTCGCCCGAGCAGATCGCCATGCTGGCGACCTACATCCAGATGGAGCCGCCGATCCCGCCGGAGCTGTCCCTGCAGCAAATGAAGGACAGCACCAAGCGTCACGTGGAGCTGAAGGATTATCCCACCAAGCCCATGCACGGCCGCAACTGGAAGAACTTCTTCCTGGCCATCGAGCGTGACAATGGCTCGGTTGCCGTCATCGACGGCGACAAACACGAACTGGTTGCCCGCATCCCCACCGGCTATGCGGTGCACGTCATGAAGGGTGTGGAAAACAACAAGGCGGTCAAGCATCCCAAGCCTGATGAAATCGGCCGCTTCTGGTATACCATGGGCCGCGACGGCAAGATGACCAAGATCGACCTGTGGCAGACGCCGGACAAGATGCTGGTGGCGGAAACCCAGGTCGCCTACGATGCCCGCGACGTGGCCGTGTCCGGCGATGGCAAGTACGTCATCGGTGGTGGCTACTGGCCACCTCATTTCGTCATCCTCGACGCCGCCACCATGGAACCCCTGAAGGTGGTGTCCGCGCGCGGCGTGAACGTGGACGGGGAATACGTCAACGAGGCCCGTGTCGCGGCCATCTATGACACCCCCCACGCCAGTTCCTGGCTGGTCAACATCAAGGAGCTGGGCCAGACCTGGCAGGTGGATTATTCCGACATCCAGAACCTGCGCATCGACATGATCGACAACTCCAAGTACCTGCATGACGGGTTCTTCGACCCGACCGGCCGTTACTTCCAGATCGCCGCCAACGCCTCCGACCAGATGGTCATCATCGACTCCCAGACCCGCAAGCTGGAAGCCACCATCGACACCGACGTGCGGCCGCATCCGGGCCCGGGCGCCAACTGGAACGATCCTACCTGCGGGCCGGTGGGTGGCACCACCCACCTGGGCGTGGGCAAGGTGACGGTCTGGGGCAACGACCCGGCCGGCCACAAGGACCAGGCCTGGAAGATCTGCTACGAGGTGGAAACCGAAGGCCCCGGCCTCTTCATCCGCACCCATCCGAAGAGCGACTACATCTGGGCCGACCAGACCCTGCATCCCGAGCCTGAGATCCAGCAGTCCGTCAAGGTCATCGACAAGAAGACCCGGGAGATCGTCAAGACCATCCAGCTGACCACCACGGAAGGCTACGTGGCGACACACTTCGAGTTCAACCACGACGGCACCGAAGTCTGGGCCTCGGTCTGGAACCGTAGCGACAGCCTCAAGCCCAATGGCGAGATCATCATCTTCGATGCCAAGACGCTGGAGGAAAAGGCTCGCGTGAAGGGCTTGTACGCGCCGACCGGAAAGTTCAACGTGTATAACCGCTCGCACCATGTAA
>JAIVHA010000200.1 GCA_020201295.1 Lysobacteraceae bacterium
GGCATCATCACCGCCTCCACCACTTCGGCGCCCAGGGCATCCACGGCGATGGCCAGGGTCAGGGCCGAATCGACACCGCCGGACAAGCCGATGACCACGCCCGCGAAGCCGTTGTGGCGCACATAATCGCGCACCCCCAGCACCAATACCTTATAGATCGCCTCCAGCTCGCCGGGCGGCGCCACCAGGGGCAGCGGCCGGGGCACCACCGGGTCCGTGCCGTCGAAATCCACCGGGAACAGCCCGTCCACGCAGATCGGCGCCCGCTGGGTAACTTCGCCCCGGGCATTCATGACGAAGGACCCGCCGTCGAACACCAGCTCGTCCTGGCCGCCCACCAGATTGACATACAGGGCCGGCAGCCCGGTTTCCGTCACCCGCTCGCGCAGCACCGCCTCGCGCTCGCCGCCCTTGCCCTGGTGGAAGGGGGAGGAATGGATCGTCAGCAGCAGCCGCGCGCCGGCCTGCTTCGCCCGCAGGCAGGGATCCGCCATCCAGATGTCCTCGCAAATGCACAGCCCCACCGGCACGCCGGCGATCTCCGTCACGCACACCCCGTCGCCGGACTCGAAATAACGCTTCTCGTCGAACACGCTGTAATTGGGCAAGTGGCGTTTCCGCACCGTGGCCACCACCTGGCCATCGCGCAGCAGCGAGGCGGCGTTGTAGCGCCCGCCGGTGGCCTCCAGGGGATAGCCGAGGATGACATCGATGCCGCGCACCTCGCGCTTCACCCGTTCCAGGTACTCCAGCACCATGAGCTGGAAGCCGGAACGCAGCAGCAGGTCCTCGGGAGGGTAGCCACTCAGGGTCAGCTCGGGAAAGACGATGGCCTGCGCCTGCAGTTCGTCACGGGCGCGAATAATGGCGGCGATGACCTTACGGGCATTGCCGGGGATGTCGCCGACCCGCAGGTCGAGCTGGGCCATGACGATGCGCAGCTGCGAGTTCATCGAGCGCGGATCATCGCAGCCACGCCCATGTAGGAGCGGCCTCTGGCCGCGAAGGGATTTTGACATTGCAGGTAAACGAAACCCCTTCGCGGCCAGAGGCCGCTCCTACAGGGAGGGAAAAGCGAAAAGGGGTCAGAGCCCTTTTCATCCGGTGAAGAATTCCTGCATGAACTTGCCCATGTCCGCCGGGGAGCGGGCGACGCGCACGCCGGCGGCCTCCAGGGCGTTGATCTTGGCGGCGGCGGTGCCGCTGCCACCACTGATGATGGCGCCGGCATGGCCCATGCGCTTGCCCTTGGGCGCGGTGACGCCGGCGATGTAGGCCACCACCGGCTTGCGCACCTTGGCCTTTATATACTCGGCGGCGCGTTCCTCGGCGTTGCCGCCGATCTCGCCCACCAGGATGATGCCCTTGGTCTGGCGGTCGGCCTCGAACAGCTCCAGGCAATCGACGAAGTTCAGGCCCTGGATGGGATCGCCGCCGATACCGACGCAGGTGCTCTGCCCCAGGCCCACCTGGGTGGTCTGGTGCACGGCCTCGTAGGTCAGGGTGCCGGAACGCGACACGATGCCGATGCTGCCGGGCTGGTGAATGGAACCCGGCATGATGCCGATCTTGCACTCGCCGGGGGTGATGATGCCGGGGCAGTTGGGTCCGATCAGCCGGCTGCCGCTGCCCTTGAGGACCGCCTTCACCTTGAGCATGTCCAGCACCGGGATGCCTTCGGTGATGCAGACGATGGTTTCGATGCCGGCGTCGGCCGCTTCCAGGATGGCGTCGGCGGCGAAGGGTGCCGGCACATAGATCATGGTGGCGTTGGCGCCGGTCTCGCGCACCGCGTCGCGCACCGTATCGAACACCGGCCGTTCGAGGTGCTGCTGGCCACCCTTGCCCGGGGTGACGCCACCCACCAGGTTGGTGCCGTAGGCGATGGCCTGCTCGGAATGAAAAGTGCCCTGCTTGCCCGTGTAGCCCTGGCAGATGACCTTGGTATTTGTGTCGACGAGAATGCTCATGCGGCGAGCACCTCGTGGACCGCCTTCTTGGCGGCATCGGTAAGGCCATCCGCCGTCAGTACATTCAGGCCCGAATCGGCGAGCAGGCGCTTGCCCTGCTCCACATTGGTACCTTCCAGCCGCACCACCACCGGCACCGTCATCCGCACCTCCTTCACCGCCTGAATGATGCCCTCGGCAATCAGGTCGCAACGCACGATGCCACCGAAGATGTTCACCAGTATGGCCTTCACCTTGGGGTCGGAGAGGATCAGCTTGAAGGCCTCGGCCACCTTCTCCGCCGTGGCGCCACCGCCGACGTCGAGGAAATTCGCCGGTTCGCCGCCGTGCAGCTTGATGAGGTCCATGGTGGCCATGGCCAGACCGGCGCCATTCACCATGCAGGCGATGTTGCCGTCCAGGGTGATGTAGTTGAGGCCGTGTTCGCTGGCAGCCAGTTCCCGGGCATCTTCCTGGCTGGTGTCGCGCAATTCCTGCAGCTCGGCGTGGCGGTAGAGGGCGTTGGCGTCCAGGTCCATCTTGGCATCCAGGGCCAGCAGCGTACCTGCCTCTGTCACCACCAGGGGATTGATCTCCAGCAGGCTGGCATCCAGATCCTGCATCAGCCGGTAGAGGTTCAGCAACAGGGTGGTGAGCGCGGCGATCTGCTTGCCTTCCAGCCCGAGGGCGAAGGCGAGGTTGCGGCACTGGTAGGGCTGCAGACCCGCCGCCGCCTGTACCGCCTCGGTAATGATCGCCTCGGGGGTTTCCGCCGCCACCTGCTCGATGTCCATGCCGCCGCTGGCCGAGGCCATGAACACCACCTGTTCGCGGGAGCGGTCCACCAGCACGCTCAGGTACAGTTCACGCGCGATGTCCATGGGCTGCTCGATGAGCAGGCGATGCACCGGCAGGCCCGTGGCACCGGTCTGGTGGGTCACCAGGGTGGTGCCCAGCAACTGGTTGGCGAAGTGGGCCAGGTCGTCGAGGCCTTCCACCATGCGCACCCCGCCGGCCTTGCCACGTCCACCGCTGTGCACCTGGGCCTTCACCATCCAGCGTTCACCGCCCAGTGCCTTGGCGGCGGACAGGGCCTCATCGGGGCTGTGCGCCACGCGGCCCTCGGGAATGGGGATGCCATAACGGGCGAACACGATCTCGCGACTTGCGTCGCTCCTACGGGGGGCGGCGCACCATGCCACCCGTAGCTTGCACACCCACCCCTCAACCGGGAAACTACCCCCATGTTCGGAATCCGCCTGCTCATCGTCCTGTTCGCCATCGTCGCCGTGGTGCTCGTCCTGCGGCGCATGTACCGCCGTCCGGCGCCCAAGCGCCCGCTCGTCGCTCCGGGGCAGATGGTGCGTTGTGCCCACTGCGGCCTGTACCTGCCCCGCGAAGAGGCCACGCACGAGGACGAGCTGGATTTCTGTTCCGCCGACCATCGCGACCGGCACGCCCGGGGCTGAACGTGATCCCGGCCTACCTGGAGCCTTTCAGCGCCACCTCGGGCAAGGTCCGTGACAGCCAGAGTTGGGGGCCGCTGCGCTTTCTGACCTTCTACCGGCTCATCCTCGCCGGCTCCCTCACCACCATCTTCATCCTGGCCGACACCGTTCCCCTTGGACAGGAAGTCCCGATGCTGTTCGCCGCCACCGGGATCCTCTATACCGCCTTCGCCCTCGTCGCCGGCTTCGCCGCCCGCCTGCGCCGCCCCGCCTTCGGCTGGCAGACCAGCGTGCAGGTGCTGGTGGACATCGTCGCCATCACGCTGTTGATGCACGCCAGCGGCGGCCTCTCCAGCGGCCTCGGCATCCTGCTGGTGGTGGCGGTCGCCGCCGGCAGTCTGCTGATGCCGGGGCGGTCGGCCTTCCTGTTCGCGGCCATCGCCACCCTGGCGGTACTGGGCCAGTACGGCATCGCCTTCCTGCAGAACATCGCCATTCCCGCCGGCGGCATCACCCAGTCGGGCCTGCTGGGCGCGGCCTTCTTCGCCACCGCCGCCATGGCGCGCATGCTGGCCCTGCGCCTGCGCGAGAGCGAGGAACTGGCGGAACAGCGCGGCGTCGACCTCGCCAACCTGCGGGAACTCAACGAACGCATCGTCCAGCGCCTGCAGTCGGGCATCGTGGTGGTGGACCCGGAAGGCCGGGTGCGGCTCATGAACCGCACCGCCTGGATGCAGCTGGGCATGCCGCCGGAGCAGGCGGGCAGGCCCATCGCCGAGATCTTCCCGGAACTGCACCAACACCTGAACACCTGGTGCAAGAACCCCGACTGGACCCCGCCCATCCTGCGCCCGGAGGGCAGCGAGACGGGTTTGATCCCCAAGTTCACCCGCCTGGGCACCGCCAGCGGCGTGGGCGCCATCATTTCCCTGGAGGACAGCACGGCCCTCGCGGAACAGGCCCAGCAGATGAAGCTCGCCTCCCTGGGGCGGCTCACCGCCAGCATCGCCCACGAGGTCCGCAACCCCCTGGGTGCCATCAGCCACGCCGCCCAGCTGCTGGCGGAATCGGACCAGCTGGGTGCCGGCGACCAGCGCCTGGTGCAGATCGTGCGCAACCACGCCCAGCGCATGAACGGCATTATCGAAAACGTGCTGCAACTGTCACGGCGGCGCCAGAACGCCCCCCAGCCGCTGGAGCTGGGCAGCTGGCTGGAACACTTCATGGCGGAGTTCAACGCCACCCTGCACACCCGTGCCGGCCAGATCCAGCTGTACACATCCGGACCCGTGCAGGCGGAAGTGGACCCCAGCCATCTGCACCAGGTGCTCTGGAACCTGCTGCAGAACGCCCTGGAACACGGCGGCGCCCACGGCCAACCGGTACGGGTGCGCATCAATACCGGTTACCTGGAACCCGGCGGCAAGCCCTTCATCGAGGTGATCGACAACGGCCCCGGCATCTCCCCCGAGGCGCGCGAGAACATCTTTGAACCCTTCTTCACCACCGCGCCCCAGGGCACCGGCCTGGGGCTGTACATCGCCCGCGAGCTGTGCGAAAGCAACCAGGCCCGGCTGCGGTATGATGCGGTACCGGATGGCGGCAGCTGTTTCCGCATCGAGCTGCCGCGGGTGAGTGAATGACCCCGTAGGAGCGGGCTCTGCCCGCGAACATTCGCGGCCAAGGCCGCTCCTACGGGGGAAGCGGCACCTCGACAGACTGGAATCACGACATGGCAACCCACACCGCACTGGTAGTCGACGACGAACCGGACATCCGCGAACTGCTGGAGCTGACCCTGGGGCGCATGAACATCGACACCCGTGCGGCCGCGGACCTCAAGGAGGCGCGCGGCCTGCTCGCCGGCCAACACTTCGACCTGTGCCTCACCGACATGCGTCTGCCCGACGGCAACGGCCTGACCCTGGTGGAAGAGATCACGCAACAGTTCCCGGACCTGCCAGTGGCGGTGATCACCGCCCACGGCAGCATGGATGCCGCCATCCATGCCCTCAAGGCCGGCGCCTTCGACTTCGTGTCCAAGCCCGTGGACCTGCAGGTGCTGCGCAACCTGGTGAACAGCGCCCTCAAGCTGGCCGACACGGAACCCCAGCCGGACCGCCGCAGCCGCGACACCCTGCTCGGCGACGCCCCGGTCATGCAGCGCATCCGCGCCACCATCGTCAAGCTGGCGCGCAGCCAGGCGCCGGTGTTCATCAGCGGCGAATCAGGCACCGGCAAGGAACTGGTGGCGCGCCTGATCCACGCCAAGGGCCCGCGCTTCGACAGACCCTTCGTGCCCGTGAACTGCGGCGCCATTCCCGCCGAACTCATGGAAAGTGAATTCTTCGGCCACAAGAAGGGCAGCTTCACCGGCGCCGGCGGCGACAAGGAAGGCCTGTTCCAGGCCGCCGCCGGCGGCACCCTGTTCCTGGATGAGGTGGCCGACCTGCCCCTACACATGCAGGTGAAACTGCTGCGCGCCATCCAGGAAAAGGCGATCCGCCCCGTGGGTGCGGCCACCGAGATCCCGGTGGATGTACGCATCCTGTCCGCCACCCACCGTGACCTGCCGAAACTGGTGGCGGAAGGCCAGTTCCGCCAGGACCTGTTCTACCGCATCCATGTCATCGAACTGCCCGTGCCGAGCCTGCGCGAGCGGCGCCAGGACATCCCCCTGCTGGCCGACCACATTCTGGAAAAACTCGCCGAGGAGATGGGCATCGCGGTACCACAACTGACCGGCCCCGCCCTCGCCCGGCTGCAGGCCTACCCCTTCCCCGGCAATGTGCGTGAACTGGAAAACATCCTGGAACGGGCCATGACCCTGTGCGAGGGCGACACCATCGAGGCCGATGACCTGCACCTGCGCGACAACAACGGCACGCCCGTGACCACGACCCTGACAGAGCAGGATGCCGCCAACCTGCCCGACGGCGTACCCCTGGAAGACTACCTGGAAAGCCTCGAGAAACAGGCCATCCTCGACGCCCTGGACAAGGCCCACCACAACAAGACCCAGGCCGCCAAACTGCTCGGCATCACCTTCCGCGCGCTGCGCTACCGGCTGAAAAAGCTGGGGCTGGAATAGAAACCGGAGTCAGGTCTTGCAATCCGGCATCGCGAGGTTGGATTGCAAGACCTGACCCCGCAGTACGCTCGTCACCCCGTCACCCCGTCACCCCGTCATCCCGTCATCCCGGCGAATGCCGGGATCCAATTGCCGTGGTCCGACCCTACGGTTGACGTTTAACGTCTCGCGTTATACGCTCTGGCACATGATCAGGAGCTTTCGCTGCAAGGATACGCAGGCGCTGTTCGAGGGACGCACCCCGCGACGCTTCCGCAGCATCGAACAGTCCGCAACGCGCAAGCTGCAGATGCTGGATGACGCCGCTGTTCTGCTAAGCGATCTCGGGGGCATTCCCGGCAACCGTCTGGAAAAACTGTCCGGCAACCGCAAGGGTCAATGTAGCATCCGGATCAACGATCAATGGCGCATCTGTTTCCAGTGGAAGGACGGTGACGCAACCAACGTCGAGATTGTCGATTACCACTGAGGTACTGTCATGGCTGCACCTAAAAACCGCATGCGCCCGGTTCATCCAGGCGAGATTCTGAGAGAAGACGTGCTGACGCCGATGGGCCTGAGCGCCAACGCACTCGCGCGCGAACTGCGCGTCCCGGTCACGCGGATCAGCGAAATCCTGCATGGTCGCCGGGCGATCACCGCCGATACGGCTCTGCGCCTGGCGCGTTACCTCGGCGTTTCGGCGCAATACTGGCTGAGCCTGCAGGCCAGCTACGATCTGAAGGTTGCAGAGCAGGCGTCGGGAAAGCAGATCGAGCGGGAAATTCATCCGCGGGAATCGGTGGCGGCTTGAACGCCAATTATCACTCTGTCCCAGGTATCTGACCCTGCCACCCACTGCGACCGGCGCAGGCAGAACAAGCCCCAGGCTGCCTGGCTTCAGCCCGTCCCAGGCGCGGCATTTTGCAGGCAAAATTGGCCCTTTAAGGGGGGCGCGCTCAAATCCCAAGTGCAACAATTTTAGGGGATAATGTTGCATGGGAAAAATCTACGGGCAATTGAGCATTGAAGAGCGGGCGATGATCCAAACGCAACTGGAGATGGGGTACA
>JAIVHA010000201.1 GCA_020201295.1 Lysobacteraceae bacterium
GCATAATCCGCCTCGTCGAACTCGGCCACGCCGAAGGAGATGCAGCTGGTATTCACCGGCTGTTCCGACAGGCCCGCCATCATGGCCACCACGGCGGAGGAATCCACGCCGCCGGACAGGAAGGCGCCCAGCGGTACCTCCGCCACCAGGCGGATGCGCACCGCTTCGCGCAGGCGCTCGACCAGTTCCTCACGGGCCTCGTCGCGGGATTTCACGCCATTATCCTGGAAGGGTACATCCCAGTAGCGATGCGGTGCCGGCAGGGGTGCGCCCACACGCAGGGTCAGGGTATGGCCCGCCTCCAGGCTGTGCACGTCGGCGAAGATGGTACGGGGATCGGGTACGTAGCCATAGGAGAAATAGTCTTCCACGCCACGGGGGTCGATCCTGCGCGGCAGCTCCGGGCACACCAGCAGGGCCTTCAGCTCGGAACCGAACAGCAGGCGGCCGTCGGCCAGCAGGGCGTAGTGCAGGGGCTTGATGCCGAGACGATCACGGGCCAGGAACAGGGTTTGTTTCTGGCGGTCCCAGAGGGCGAAGGCGAACATGCCGCGAAAGCGCTGCACACAATCCTCGCCCCACTCTTCCCAGGCATGAACGATCACCTCGGTGTCGCAATGGGTGCGGAATTGGTGGCCGGCGACCAGCAGCTCCTCCATCAGCTCGGGGAAGTTGTAGATCTCCCCGTTGTAGACCACCACCACCGAGCCGTCCTCGTTGAACAGGGGCTGGTGGCCGTTGGACAGATCGATGATGGACAGGCGGCGGTGCGCCAGGCCCACGCCGGGCTCGGTATGCACCCCACCTTCGTCGGGGCCGCGGTGGAATTGAACCTGGTTCATGCGTGACAGCAGCGCCTCGTCGATGGGACGCTGTTCCCGGGTGTCGAAAATACCTGCGATTCCACACATGTTTCTGGTCCGGCTCCACGCCATTTATTGGAAAAACCCCCTGTAGGAGCGGGCTCTGCCCGCGAACGTGCGGTGAAAAACACATTCGCGGGCAGAGCCCGCTCCTACAGAGGCAACCACGAATTGCTATCGACCTGTCAGTTCATCGTACAAATTGATGTAACGCGCCACCATGCCATCGAGGCTGAACTGCGCCTCGATGCGCTGGCGGGCGGCGGCGCCATGATCCCGGCGTAGTTCGGGATCATGCACATAGCCTGCCAGGGCCGCCGCCATGGCGGCAGGGTCGTCACGCCTCACCAGGAATCCGGTCTTCCCCTCCGCCACCAGCTCGGCATTGCCGCCGACCCGGGTGGCCACCACCGGCAGCCCACAGGCCATGGCCTCCAGGACGGTGTTGGAGATGCCCTCGGCCAGGGAAGGCAACACGAACAGGTCCAGGGCGGCCATGAGGGCCCCACGGTACCGATGACCAGGCTGTCCTTGCTGGCGAAACCCGACGGCAGCACGGCCGCGCGCATGTCCACGGGCCGAAAGCGTTGCGTATCCACCCCATTGCAGATCAGGCGGATCCGGGACTCGGGTACGCCCACCGGACCCCGCAGGTAATCCTCCAGGTCCCGTGACAGGGGCACGTAGCGGTGGATCAACGGGCGAAAGCCGCGCCGCAGCCACCGGTACTTGCGACTATTGCCGTCCAGGTCGTGCACGTCACGGCCATGCTCGCCATGGATGCGCACCGGCACTCCCGCCAGCCAGGCCGGAAGCTGGGCATCCAGGGCGGCGAGGTTGCGACTGTGCACGATGGTGGGGCGCCGCGCCCGGAACAAGCGCCACAAATGCCACAGCATGCGCACATCGTGCCCGGGACGTTTGTGCAGGGCGATACAATCCACGTCGGGCCGGGCGATGCGCTCGCGGAAATCCGAAATGTCCGTGAGGCTCACGATGGCATGCCGGTAGCGATCGACAGGCATGCGGTTGATGAGGTTCACGAGGCCATTCTCCAGCCCCCCGACCGCCAGGCGGTAGATGACATGCATGATCAACGGCGGTTGCTTCCCGGCCTCCTGCATCACGGCATCCCGTCCCTAGTCCAGCCGTGCCAGTTCCGCCTCGAGCGGTTCCAGCATGGCGTCCAGGAAGGCCTGCAGATGCCGTTCCGCGCCATCCCGGTCATGCTCGTAGGGGGTATAAAGCACGATGCCCACGGCCGGGTGAGGTCCGCCCAGCAGGCGGTTGCGTGCCTCGATCAGCTTGGCCAGGACATTACTGGAGGTATGCGTGCCTTCCAGCCAGTACCAGTGCCAGACGAGAACGCGCTGCCCCGACCCCGCCAGGCGCGCTTGCCGCACCTGCAGCGTAGTTTCGGGCAAGTCGAGATCCACACGGGTCCGCTGCACCTCGCGCCATACCGGATGCTTCTGGGGCACCATGACGTTCTGGGTGTTGATCAGTTCCGCGTCCTGGCGCTGGCGACCGTAGAAGGCCAGGTACAGTCCCACGGGCTGGTCCGACTGGCGATAACTGACCTGGATTTCCTGGTCCGGCGCGATATAGCGCGGTTTCCAGTCCAGCCAGTCGTGCTCCACCCTCTCCCAGCCGCCACTGCCCGCGGGGGCAGTGGCCTGGTAGAGGCCCGGTTCCCATCCGGCCTGCTGTCGATCGAGGTATTGGCCCCAGAGGGGCCAGACCAGCAGGATGGCCAGGCTGCTCACGGCGATCGTGGCGAAGCGGGCGACAGGATGCGGGGCCAGCGTCGTATCCTGCACACCTGCCGCATCGGCGGCCGTTGCCTCGGTTTCACTCCAGCGGGAGCCGATCCAGAACAGCAGCAGCATCACCATGCCGAAGAACAACCAGCCATAGATGAAGTGATCGACTCCCTGCGCCAGTTTCATGTCACTCAGGTGGCCGATCATGACGATCATGTAGGCGCGCATGCCGTTGGCCAGGATCGGCACCAGCAGGGCCAGACCGATGAATATGGCGCGACGCCAGTAGCTGCGGTAGGTCAGGTAGGCAAACAGACTGCCAATGGTGATGGAGGCGATGAGGTAACGTACCCCGCTACAGGCCTCCACCACCGACCAGTTGCCACTGGGGATGCTGAAATACAGTCCCTCCCAGTACACGGGCAGACCGGTCAGCCGCAGGGCCGTGACCGTGAACAGGGCAGTGAAATCCATGAGGGACGGGATCAGGGCTTCGCCCATGGGTACGGCGAAGAACAGGAACAGGAGCGGGAACAGTATCACCCGCACCATGGGCCAACCCAGGCAGGTGAACACCAGGGTGGGCAGCATGGCCACGAAGGCGAGTTGCTGCACCACCTGAACATCGGCGATCCGTGCCAACAGCCAGGCAAAGCCCAACAGGAACAACAGCACCAGGCCGCGCCACTCGCTGTGTGGTGTCACCAGGGCGAGGGCCTCGCGCTTGCGCCATACCAGCCACAGGCTGATGGGCAGGATCAGGTAACCATGGGCGAAGGTTTCCGAGCGTGACCAGATCTGCGCCATGGACCAGGCGGTAGGCCAGAACAGCCACAGGGTCGCCAGCAGGCTTACGCCACATAGCCAGAAAGGCACGTTCGTACGGTAGGCCGGGGCCGCCGTGGGCGGACTCAGGGTTTCACTGCGTGCTTGCATCGAATCGGACATCCTGCTCAGCGTCCCAGGCCCAGGGAACGGGTTGCTTGGGGAGTGGCGGTATCCGCTGCCGCGAAATACTGATCCAGGCGGGACAGATTGTAGTTCCAGTCATAATGCCGGGAAATCCAGGCGCGCATCGCGGCATTGGCTGGCGGCGCGGTTTCCGGCTGCAACCGCTCATGGCAGGCCTGCACCTGCTCGGCCACCGCGTCACTGACCACCACCCCGGCGAGTCCATCGAGGTCGATGCCATCGGCAGCGGCGGTCGTGATCACCAGCGGTCGCCCCAGGGCCATGGCCTCCAGCACCTTGTTCTGGATACCGCGTGCCACCCGCAGGGGAGCCACGGCAGCATGGGCATGCGCGATATAGGGACGCACATCGGGCACGGTACCGGTGACGACGATGCCGGGATGCCGTGCCAACCGCTGCACCGCGGCCGCGGGTCGGGAACCCACGATATAGAAGCGGGCCGTCGCCTGTTGGCGCAGGATTTCCGGCCACACCTTTTCAGCGAACCAGCATACGGCATCCACGTTGGCCCAGTAGTCCATGGCGCCGGTAAACACCAGTGCGCGTTCCCCATCGGCATAAGGCCTGCTGAAATCCTGGTCCGGCTGGAAGTGGGCCACATCCACGCCATTGTTCAGGGCATGAATGCGCTGCGCGGATTCCGGCGCACGCTCGCGCAAGCACTGGGCCTCGGCCTCCGACACCAGCAGGCAGGCATCCCACTCGGCGGCCAGGCGGCGTTCGTAGGCCGCGAGCCGACGCGCCTCGCGGGCGTACACCCAGTTCATGGGCCAAGCCTTGTGTTCACTGTACTGGCGCCACTTGTCCGAATCCACGTCCACCAGGTCCATGACCCGCCGCATGGGCCAATCACGCGGTTCGGGGGCATACTGGCCCATGGCGGAGGAAAAGGCGAACAGCTGGTGGATATCCTGTTCCCGGACCCGCTCATTTACCCAGCGCGCCATGGCGCCATCACCGTAATAGGGCAAGGTCAGGGGCTGGCCATTCAACAGTCCGCGCAGGCTACGCAGGCGCGCACGCATCCCCGGCAGGGGTCGCACGAACACTTCGGCGCAGATTTTTTCCAGGACCCTCACGTGCTGCCAGTCCTGCTCATCATCCACGAAGGTGCCGAGGTATACCCGATAGCGCCGCGCCAGGTGGCGTAGCAGATGCCAGGAACGGATCTTGTCGCCCTTATTGGGCGGATACGGCAGGCGATGAGCCAGAAACAGCAACGCTTCCATGGCTCAGCCCAGGTTCCTGGCGATCCAGGGTCCCACCAGCCGGGTCACCGGCAGTGGCAGGCGCTTCCAGGTCTCGATGAACAGGCGGTACTTGGGATTGGCCGGACTGACATCGGGCATGGCGGCGGCCTTCACCAGCCAGTATTCATAGTGCAGGGGTTCCGGTTCGAAGCCCCAGTTTTTCTTGAAGCTGTAGGAACCGGTGCCCTCCTTGCTGCGGCCGTAGTCAAACCATTTCAGGCCTCGCTCGCAACTGCGGCGCATCAACTCCCAGTACATGAAGTCGTTGCCCTGCACGCGTCGCGCCGCGGCGGTACCACCACCATAGTAGGGAAGCACCTCGTCGCGGAAATAGAAATTCATGACACTGCCGATCAGTTCACCCTTCAGGGTAACGGTGAGAATGTCACAATCATCGCCGAACACCTCCTGCAGGATATGGAAATAGCGCTGGCTGAACACCGGCGTTCCCAGGTTGCGCACACTCTCGGAATAGGCGGCATAAAGGCGCCCGCAATCCGTATCGATCTCACTCACCAGTCCGGACTTGATGCCCTTGCGCACCATGGCGCGCTGTTTGCGCGGGATGGCGAGCATGTTCGCATCCACATCGGTCTCGATGGCCTTGCGAAAGCGTACATAGAGATCCTTGTGCTCCCAATCCGGGTTGCTCGCCTCGAGATTGCGGAATTCCAGGTAATCCACGCCCAGATCGCGCGCAAGGTTCTGGGCCTCCCGTTGCAGGGCCGTGGTCGCATCGGCACTGCTGGCGGCGATACCTCCATAGACGCAGAAGGGGCAGGAAATGAGCGCATTGCCAAACAGCCGGCTGCGCACATGGGCCAGGGGAAGCACTCCCTCGATACGACCATCGCGTTCAGCATAGAGAAAATGCGTGCGATGTCCAAAGGCCCGCTCGATCACTTCGCGCCAACCGGCGCGATGAAAGAAGGTGGCATTGGGACAGTGATTGACGAAGGCATCCCAGTCGTCGACCCGGTCATCCCCGAGCACCCGCACAC
>JAIVHA010000129.1:0-1036 GCA_020201295.1 Lysobacteraceae bacterium
CGACATCCTCCACGGCGGTGACTACAAGATCGCCCGTTCCAATACCGTGCGTGATGACTCACGTCACCGCTATCAGCGGGAACTGACGCCGGGGCAACTGGAGGTCTTCGACCGGTATCTGGGACCTCACATGAGGGCTCTGGAGTATCCGCTTGGCGGGGATCTGTCCGGTTTCATCGGAAAGTGTGAGGCAGGCCACAAACCTGCAACATGTCAAGGGAACGTCAATGATTCACAACCCACCCGTCACATGGGACCCATAGGGTCGACCTGCAGCATGGATGAGTGACCGCCCCACTGCCTTGTAGGGGGTGGTGTTCACCGCGCAGCATCCCCGGGCGGCCCCTGTGGCCCATCCGGATTTCAACGACCGGAACGACGATTGTCGAAGAGGTGATGTGTGATGGGTGTGCGAATGCGTTTTCGATCTTCAACCGTGGCGGTGGTGACCCTGGGGCGGCTCTATCGTGGAGAACCCCTGGCACTGGATGAGATTGCCTCGGGGATGGTGAATACCAGCATGACCAACTCGGTCATTACCGGCTCGGCGGCGGCGGGGACCGCGTTTTCCACGGGCTACAAGACCTCCGAGCCGCATATCGGCATGGCACCGCGCAGCTACGATACCCTGAGCAACTATGAGCTGCCCCAGGGAGTGGATTGGGACTGGTTTGAATACCGTCCCCTGGCCACGCTGCTGGAAGGCGCCAAACTGTCGGGCAAGGCCACGGGGGTGGTGGCCACTGCCCGCGTTACCCACGCAACGCCGGCCACCTATTCGGCCCACGTGGATGCTCGCGGCAAGGAAAACGAGATCATGAAACACATGGTCTATCAGGGCATGGATGTGGTCTTCGGTGGCGGTAGCCGACATTTGTTGCCCAGGAGCATGGGTGGGTCGCGGGATGATGGCGAAAACCTCCAGCAGGTGTTGCAGGATCGTGGCTACCAGGTCATCGACCATGCCGACGATCTGCACGGCATCCATTCCGGTCGCATCTGGGGCCTGTTTGCCGCCAGCAGCATGATGCCGGAA
>JAIVHA010000129.1:1091-2166 GCA_020201295.1 Lysobacteraceae bacterium
TACGACGTGAATCTGCATGAACAGGCCCTGGCCGAGCCGTCATTGTCGGAGATGACCTCCAAGGCCCTGGATATCCTGTCCCAGGATCGGGACGGCTTCTTCCTGATGGTGGAAGGCAGTCAGGTGGACTGGGCGGGCCATTCCAATGATGTGGCCTATCACCTCCAGGATTTCCTGGAGTTTGACGACACCGTTCGTTTGGCGATGGATTTTGCGCGTCGGGATGGTCAAACCATGGTCGTGGTCCTGCCCGATCACAACACGGGTGCTCTGGCCCTGGGCAACTGGGCCAGCAGCGGTAACTACACCAGCACTTCACTCGAAAAGGTGATCGAGCCGCTGCAGGGCATGCAGGTGACCGCCGATTTCCTGAACGCCCAACTGCCCGATGCCCCGAGCGACCAGGACATCCGCGCCACGGTAGAGAAGTACTGGAACATCCAGCTGTCCGATGATGACCTGGCGGCCATCCGCGATGAACAGGCCATTCGTGGCCTGCAGCGGGCCATCATCAAGGTGGTCAATGACAACCACACCATCTTCGGTTGGACCACCCACGGTCACTCCGGTGAGGACGTGCCCCTGTGGAGCTTCGGTCCCGGCGCCCCCACCGGCTACGTGGACAACGCCGAGATCGGCCAGATCATCGGTCAGGCCATGCGCCTGGATCTGTCCCTCACAACCCCGACGGACTGAATCAGCGCCTGTTCGTTGATGTTCAGGAGTACTTCCCGGAGGCTGTTGTGGACGAGTCTGGCGCCACATTGGGTGAATGGCGACTGCTGAACGGCACGGATGTACTGCAACGGGGCGATGAGACCTGTCAGCTGGAAGGGCTGGTGGTGCATTCCCCGGAAGCAGCGGGGGGCGAGGGTCGTACCTTCGTGCCCGCCCAGGCCATCGAGATCATGCAGCGGCCGACGCGGTGGAATCGCTACTGTGGTGCCACCCTGCCGTCCGACCTGGGGCAGAGCATTCGTGATCGGGTGCAGGAGCGTCTGGATCGGGCCTTCAGCGAGCGCGGCATGCGCTAGTCAAGACCGCAAATAGTGCATCAGGAAGGGGAGGGCGGCCT
>JAIVHA010000202.1 GCA_020201295.1 Lysobacteraceae bacterium
GCTCCAGCCCCGTGTCCGCCAGCAGGCCGGCGGTCCAGGCGCCGCCCGCCACCACCACCTGGTCCGCGCTCATGAAACCGTCCGCCGTCTCCACGCCCTGGATGCGTCCGGCCTGGATGCGCAAAGCGCGTACCTCGGTGTGCTCCCGCAGCTCGACACCGGCCTTCAGCACCGCGCAGCGCAGCGCGCGGGTCAGGCGCGGGTTACGCACCTGCCCCACCTCCGGCAACCACAGGGCCTCTTCCACTGCCAGGCCGAGTGCCGGCTCCAGCGCCCGCACCTGGGTACCGTCGCACAGATCCAGCCGGGCATCGAAGCGGTCGGCCCATTGCCTGGCCGCGGCCTTTTCCTCCGCGTCCAGGATCAGCAGGCCGCTGTCGAGCCGTTCGGGGTCGATGCCGCTCTCCTCGCGCAGGGCCTCGGTCAATGCGGGGTAGGCCTGTTGGCTCCAGCGCGCCAGCTCGCTGACGGCATCGGTGTAACGCCAGGGATACAGCGGCGACAGGATGCCACCGCCGGCCCAGGAGGACTCGCGGCCGGCCTCGCCCCGTTCCAGCAGGGTGACGCGCGCGCCTTCACGCGCCAGCTCACGCGCGCACATCATGCCGATCAGGCCGGCGCCGATTACCAGGATATCCGTCACTGCACTACCACCTTCTCGTCTGTCATCGTTTCCAGCAGCGGGCATTGGCATAAGCGCCGCTATGATCCGGGCCGTCCTGGTGCACCGCGAAACTGCCGCAGGCATCACCCGCCTGGGGTCCATTGGCCACGGGCGCGGCGGTGGCATGGTAACCTGCAGCGGTACGGGCCGTGATGGTCAGGCGGTAATGGCCGTCGCGGGAAAGGCTGGCCAGACCCAGGTCGGCAAGGCTGGCGTACTGGGCATGATGGGCCCGCCAGTGTTCCTGTGCCAGTTGCAGCTGCAGCAGCGCACTGATGGCATCGGCGCGCCGTCCCTGCTGCATGGCCGTGGAATATCCCGGTAGCGCGAGCAGCGCCAGTACGGCGATGATGGCAACCACCACCAGTAATTCCAGCAATGTGAATCCCTTCCCGGTGTTCCGGTCCATGGAAAAATCCTCCCTGATGTAAGACTGCGCCAACGGCAAAATCAGCCATTGTCCCTATAGGCATCCTGCCCCGGCCAGTATAATCGCTTGTCCTCCCCCAACGGAAACGGGGGACAATCGGGACCCGCAACCCTGAGAGGATCGCCATGGAACGGCACATCCCCAGGGGGGTGACCCTGCTGGAGCTGTTGGTGGTGGTCGCGATCCTGGCGATCCTGGTCACCCTCGGCATCCCGGCACTGGATCACCTCCTGCAGAAAAACCGCCTGCGCGCCGCGGCGGAAAGCCTGCTCACCACCCTGCACCAGGCCCGCGCCGAAACCCTGGCGCACCCCGATGCCGCGCAGCGGATTCATATCAGCCTGTATCGCAATGCCCAGGACCCCGGGGACTGGTGTTTCGGTCTGCGCCGGGGCGCCCCGTGCAACTGTCGCCTGCGCGATGTCACCGAGCAGGATGCCTGCGTACTGGACCGGGCCGGCGTGCCGGTGCTGAAGGTGGTATCCGCCACGGAGTTCCCGGCGGTGCGGCTGCGCAATGTCGCCTTTGGCGTCGATGACTACACCCTGTTTCATCCCGCGCGCGGCACGGCTCGCGCCGGTCATGCCACCTTTGCGCTGCAACAGGACCTCCGGGTAGTGCTCAGTCCCCTGGGACGGGCACGGCTGTGCTCACCGGCGCCTGCCTACCTGCCAGGCTACCCGGCATGCTGACGCGCCCGGCACAGGATGGCGTTACCCTCATCGAGCTCATGATCGGCAGCGCCCTGGGGCTGCTGATCCTGTCCGCCCTGCTGGGCCTGTACGGCACCATGGTGCACAGCAGCGGCGAAGGCCTGCGCGCCGCGCAACTACAGCAGCAGTTGCGTGCCGTGCTCGGTATCCTGCAGCAGGACCTGCGCCGTGCCGGCTATTTCGGGGTAACACCCGATCACACCGCTCTGCCCCTGTTGCGCGCCAATCCCTTCACCGATGCGGACGATCCCGGCAAGGTCGCGACGGAACGCAACGACATCCGCCTGGGGCAGTACCCGGGGGAAAGCGCGGACTCCTGCATTCTCTACAGCTACGACCTCGATCGCGACGGCAACCTCACGACCAGTGGCACGGGCATGGAGCGCTTCGGGTTCCGGCTGCGCGCGGGTCAGCTGCAGATGCGCGCCGGCGGCACAGCGTTCGATTGCGCCCAGGGCAGCTGGCAGGCGGTCACCGACGGCAACGTGGAGATCACGCAGCTGCACTTCCAGCTCGACAGCACGCCCCTGCATCCGCAACTGGGAGAAAACGCCTGCACCGGTGGAGAACCCTGCCTCTATATCCGCAACGTGCGCATCCAGTTGAGCGGTCGCCTGCGCGCCGACCAGCGCGTACGGATGACGCTCCATGACCGGGTGCGACTGCGCAATGACCGCTACCTTGCCAGCCTGTAGGAGAAACCCATGTCCCGCTCCGATCCCCGCCATCCGCAGTCCGGTGCCGCCACCCTGGCCACGGCGCTGGTGCTGCTCATCGCCACCACCGTCATGAGTTTCGCCCTGGCCAGAACCAGCCTGCTGGAACAGCGCATCCTGCAAAACGAGCTGCATGCCACGGAGGCCTTGCAGCGTGCCGAGGCCTTGCTGGAACGGGGCATGCTCAGCCTGCACTACCACGGGATACCCACCACGGGATGGCAGCCCGGTGGTCCCAACCAGGAGTCCATCCGTCTGGGCGCGTCCGGGCTGGTGTTGCCCGCCGCCTCCAGCGGTGAAGGCTACCAATACGAACTGCAACTGCAGCGCAACATACTGGAACCCGGGTACCTGGAGCTGGATGCCAGCGCCGCAAGCGACAGTGGCATCCAGGCCCGGGTACGGCAGTATGTCCAGGCACAACCGGGCCTGTCCCGGGAGCTGCCACCCCTGCTGCTGGACGGTTGCCTGGCGGGCGCGGGTGGCGGCATCCAGTTTTTTCCACCCCGGCAGGTTCCCGTCGCCCTGGCAACCACCCAGTCCAATTCCAGTGGTGGCTGCATCGACGCCAGCTTTTTGCACCTGCAAGGAGGCTACATCGAGGACCAGCACCCCGGTGCGGGCCAGCTATGGGAGGCGCTGTTCGAGATCGGTAAGACGGAGCATCGCCAGCGCTCCGAACAGGAGCGCCTGGCGGTCCAGGCCGGTGAACTGGCGCCCCATGAACGTACCTATTACTGGGTGGACGACAGCAACCGCCAGTGGCCCGACCAGTTCGGCAGCCCGTCGCATCCGGTATGGATCGTGTTTTCCGCCGCCGCCCAGTGCCCGGATCTTCCCGATGGGTTGACCATTCATGGCATCGTCTATTACGAGACGGGGCTGTCGGGTCAGTGCGATGCCTCGGGCTGGGGCCAGATCAGCCTGCATGGCAGCCTGCTGGTGGAGGGCGATCTCGTGAACCTGGCCGGAGGCGGGCACTATCATCACTATGAGCATGCGCACCCCGATGGCCTGGCCGCTCACCTCAAGCCCCTGCGGGTGGCGCGCATTCCCGGCACCTGGCGGGATTTCTGACCATGGCGGCCATGCAACGGCAGCGCGGCTGCACGCTCACCGAGGCCCTGGTCACCCTGGCCATTCTGTCCTTCGGAATAGCCGGTGTCGCCCAGCTGCAACTGGACCTGCTGCGGGCGACGGGACAGGGCAAGGCGCGCACCGAGGCGCTTACCCTGGCGCAGGCGCACATCGAGCAGCTGCGCACCATCACCCGGCCCGATCCCTATGGCGCCAGCAGCGGCAGCAACCTGGGCCTGGCCGGCAGCAACGGCCAGTTTGATGTGCACTGGACCATCACACCCGCCACCGGCGGCGCGCGTTATTGGGTGCAGGTGAGTGCGCACTGGACGGATGCACAAGGCTTGAACCGGGAGGTATGGCTCGACACCCTGCTACCGGCCACCGACCCCGCCTGGGCGGCACGGACGCTCGACTAGGAACGCAGTGCGGCGGGCAGGGAGAAGGTGATGTCCTCTTCTCGGCCGGGCAGCTCCTCGGCCAGGGTCGCACCCCAGGCCTGCAGGCGCTCCACCACGCCCCGCACCAGCACCTCGGGTGCGGAGGCCCCGGCGGTCAAGCCGATGCGGTCGTGGTTCTCCAGCCAACGGCGTTCGATCTGATCGGCGTCATCCACCAGGTAGGCGGCGATGCCCTGCTGCGCCGCCAACTCACGCAGGCGGTTGGAATTGGAGCTATTGCGCGAACCCACCACCAGCAGCAGATCACAGCGGTCCGCCAGCTCGCGCACCGCATCCTGGCGGTTCTGGGTGGCGTAGCAGATATCGTCCTTGCGCGGTCCATGAATGGCGGGAAAGCGGGCGCGCAAGGCATCGATGACCCGGGCGGTATCGTCCATGGACAAGGTGGTCTGGGTGACATAGCTGAGGGTGTCGGGATCCTTCACCTCCAGATCGGCTACATCCTCCGGCGTTTCCACCAAGTGGATGTCGCCACCTTGGCCACGGTCGTATTGCCCCATGGTGCCTTCCACTTCGGGGTGTCCGGCGTGGCCGATGAGCACGCATTCACGACCTTCGCGGCTGGCGCGCGCCACTTCCAGATGCACCTTGGTCACCAGCGGACAGGTGGCATCG
>JAIVHA010000203.1 GCA_020201295.1 Lysobacteraceae bacterium
GGCCATGGGTTTCACCCACGTGGCCAGCGGTCCCATGGTGCGGTCGTCCTACCATGCCGATGTGCAGGCGGCCGGGGCCTTGCAACTGTAGGAGCGGCCTTGGCCGCGAATTGTGTGACCACACCCCCACCGGTTCGCGGCCAAGGCCGCTCCTGCAGGGAGCCTCATGCCTCTTGGCAGGGCTCAGTCGACACGGTTATCACCGTGTCCCGCCAGTGGATAGCGTTCCATCACATAGCCCAGGCAGTCCTGGCGGATCACTCGCTCGTCCAGGGTGAACATGGATGGCATCAGCGCCCGGATGGTGCGAATCTCACCATCCTCGATGCGAAAAAACCGTTCCCCGACCTCGATCCCCTGCTCGTCCCAGGCCTCCAGGCCTACGCCGTCCGCAGCCCGCACCCGACCCAGGCTGGTGCCGGCGGGCAGCTCGCGAAAGTTGAGATGATCGAGGTCGGAACTGAGGCGGATGTCGTGGTCGGTGGCATCAAAACCGAAGCTGAGCCGGGTGGGCACCTTCACCGTGGCGACGGTGTGAAACAGGTCGAGGTCGTGTTCCGGCACCGGCTGGTCCGGGAGTTCATGCAGGCGCAGGCACGCATCCAGGAATCGTTCCGCGTGCTCGCCACCGAAGGCCTGGTCGGACTTGCCGCACTCCACCGTCACCGCCGGGCACAGCCCCGCAAAGGCCATGGACTGCACACCCAGGGGGCGCAGGAAGTACACCACGGTGCGGCTGAACAGGGTCGCCAGGCGCAGAAAGCGGTGATCCACACGATTGACGCAGGCGTAGTGGGGATTGAGGCCGGTATTGTTGTGCACATCCACACTGGCGAATACCCGGCGCGCGCGCATGTCTTCCACGATGCGTGCCATCATGACCGCTTCGGGGCTGTCGGACTCCGCGCTCCCGGGCCATACCCGGTTGTAGTCGGGCTGGCCATCGAGCCGGCGCAGGTGATAGCGCGCGGCCGCCACGTTGCCGATGAACCAGGACAGGCTACGGGGCAACTCCCGGCCGCCCGCATGGCGACGCAACAGGGCCTGGACCGCCTGCAGGCCTGAATGTTCGTTACCGTGCAACAGGGTGGATACGAACAGGGGTTCGGCAATACCGCCCTCCAGGTGGATCAGGGTCGGACCACCCAGCAGGTCCTCCAACGCCTCCGCCCCTGCCTGCAACAGCCCCTCCGGCACCTGGTCCAGTACCCGTAACATGACAACCCCTCTTCACTTTTCATGAATACCCACGGCCTTCATCCTGCCATCCCGATGCGCGGCGGACATGCACGCACAACAGGGCTCCTGTAGGAGCGGCCTCTGGCCGCGAACCGGTGCGGGTGGACAAACCATTCGCGGCCAAGGCCGCTCCTACACGGGGGCCGGCGGAATGGCTAGATATCCCACTCGTGCACCGGCGCGCCGCTTTCCTGGCGTTCCCAGTAGGCCTGGGTGAGCGCCGCCATGTCGCGGCCGTGGCGGGCCACGAAGTCCCGTTGCCAGCCGGTACCGGTGCAGCCATGGGCCACGCGTCGTTCAATGATGCCCAGGTAGTGGTCGGCCTGCGCGCCATCGATGCCCAGCTGTTCCAGACCCTGGGCCGCGAGCGGCAACAGGCGCTCGCGCACCAGCCAGGCCAGGCCATGGCGCTTGCCGTCCAGCCAGGTGACCGTGGACTCGAGCCCGTCACGCGCCGCCGCGTAGAAGTTGTCGCGGGCCGCGGGAAAGGATAACCGTCCTTCCGGCGCCACTTCCTCCCCCGCCAGGGCCGCCACCAGGCCGAAGAACAATGCCATGTTCGCCACTTCGTCCGCCAGGGTCGGTCCGCCGGGGATCACCCGGTGCTCGATACGCAGGTGCGGGGTGCCGTCCTCGTCGAACCCCAGTAGCGGCCGGTTCCAGCGCCAGATGGTGCCGTTATGCAGGCGCAGGTGCGGCAGGGTGACATCCTCTTCGTCGAACAAAATGGGCAGCATCACGGGGAAATGCTGCTCGTTCTCCACAAAGCATTCCAGCAGGGAATGGCGCGCATAACCGGTGCCGAAACTCACCCGGCGCAGGGGACCATGGGCCACGCCGGCAAAACCGCCCACCGCCACCGCCTGTTCGAACAGGGGGATACGCGTCTCGTCCCACAGGTCCCGACCGAACAGGAAGGGGGAATTGGCGGACACGGCCACCAGCGGTGCCGACACCAGGATGGCGGCGTTGTAACTACGCACTGCCTCCGCCAGGCCCACCTTGAGATGGATCTGGAAGGAAGTGGTGGCCGCTTCCAGCATCACGTTACCGTGCTGGGTCCTGAGTTGTTCGCGGCCATGGATATTGAGTTCCAGTGGCGCCCCCCCACGCAGGCGCAACACCTGTGCATTGAGGGCACGGTAGCGCTTGAGGGGCGACATATTGGCGAGGCTGAGCTGGGATTCGCGCAGGGTGGGCAGGATACCGATCATCAGCAGGCGCGCGTCCAGATCCGCGGCGGCGCGCACACCCGCACGCCAGGTCTCGGACAATGCCGCTTCCATGCTGGCCAGGCAAGTACCGTGCAAGTCCTGCGGCGGGGTATTGAATTCCACGTTGAAGCGAGACAGTTCCGGCACCACCAGGGCGTCATCCAGGCGCGCCAGGAAGGCCTCGTTGATGGGCGCCGGACTACCCTGTCCATCCACCAGCCAGACCTCCAGCTCGCAACCCGCCACCGGTGTCCGGCGGGAAAAACGTTGTTCCGCGAACCAGTCCGCCAGCGTGGCTGTCTCCTGCGCCAGGCGCCGGCCGTATTCCTTTTCCTCGACCGGGGTAAAGTGGCTATGGCTGATCTCATCGCCCACGCGGGAAGCCTCCATCGGTAGCTGCGTTGAGTTTCCGCAGCCGTTGTGGCGTACCCACATCGGACCAGTAACCCGGGTACGACTCACCACTGACACGTCCCCGTGCCATGGCGTCACGCAGCAACGGCGCCAGGGGAAAACGCCCCGGTGCGCAGGTGGCAAACAATTCCGGGCGATAGAGACCGATGCCGCTGAAGGTCAGGCGGGGCTCGCCCGTTTCCCGCAGGCGGCCCTCGTGCAGACAGAAATCCCCCTCGGGATGCTGGGCGGGATTCGGCACCAGTACCAGGTGCGCGAGATCCTCGCCAAGCCCGCGCTGTAACAATGCCGCAAAGGGGTAATCCGTCCACACATCGCCGTTGATCACCAGAAAGGGCTTCTCCCCCAGCAGGGGCAAGGCCTGATGGATGCCACCGCCCGTCTCCAGTGCGCCCTCCGGCTCCTGCGAATACTGGATGCGCACCCCCAGCTCCACGCCATCTCCGAGACACGCGCGAATACGTTCACCAAGATGGGCGATGTTGATCACCAGTTCCTGGACACCGGCCTGGCGCAGGGCCTCGATGTGATAGTGAATGAGGGGTTTGCCGGCGACTTCCAGCAGGGGTTTGGGGGTGTGATCGGTCAGTGGCCGCATGCGCTCACCGCGACCGGCGGCCAGGATCATGGCTTTCATGGCCGCAGGTTACCTTGCGCCAAGCGCCGCAGGCAAGCGCGCGACCGGTGCCACTCGCACAGGCATGGAGTCACCACCCGTAGGAGCGGGCTCTGCCCGCGAACGGTGTGTGCCAGGTAACCACGTAGCTTCGCGGGCAGAGCCCGCTCCTACGGGGTAGTGGACACCCTGGACAGGCGGGCGCCGCGATCACAGTCGCGGCAGCACCCGCTCGCGAATCAGCTCGCCGAGAAAGCCCAGCTCCGTATCGTGCTCCGCCACCTCGACGATGTAACCCAGGGTGCGGGGAATGTCCGCCAGGTAGCCCGGCTTGCCATCGCGGTGATTGAGGCGTGCAAAGATGCCCGCCGCCTTGAGGTGACGCTGCACGCCCATGCGATCGAACCAGCGCAGGAACCGCGCCTCGCCGACGTCCTCGCGCAGGATGCCCGATTGCTGCGCCAGTTCGCGGTAGCCCAGCGCCCAGTCCTCCACCCGCGCGCGCGGCCACTGGATATAACAGTCGCGCAGCAGTGAGACCAGGTCATAGGTCACCGGCCCCACCACGGCATCCTGGTAATCGAGGATGCCCGGGTTGTTGACCGCGGTGACCATGAGGTTGCGCGAGTGGTAGTCGCGATGCACGAATACCTGGGGCTGTTGCAGGGCATTGTCGGCCAGCAGGGCGAAGGTTTTCTCGAGCAGGCGTTCCCGCTCTTGGTCCAGCGCCAGGTCCAGGTGGGTCTGCAGCAGCCACTCGGGGAACAGCGCCATCTCGCGCAGCAGCAGCTCCCGGTCATAGGGTGGCAGGCGGCCATCATTGGGACCACAGGCCTGCATCACCGCCAGGGCGGCCAGGGCATCGCCATAGAGGCGCTCCACGGTCTGTTCGTTGAGGGCCTGCAGGTAGAGACGATCGCCCAGATCCCCCAGCAACAGGAAACCCTGGGCGGGATCTAATTCCAGCAGTTGCGGCACGTTCAGGCCCAGATCGAAGAGCAGGCGCGTGACCTGGATGAAGGGGCGGCAATCCTCCCGCTCGGGGGGCGCGTCCATGGCGATGTAACTGCGACCGGCGCGCTGGATGCGGAAGTAGCGCCGGAAGCTGGCGTCGCTGGAAGCGGGCTCCAGGCCGTAGTCGCTGAAGCCCAGCTCATCCTGCAGCCACAACCGCAGGGCTTGTA
>JAIVHA010000131.1 GCA_020201295.1 Lysobacteraceae bacterium
TTCTGGATTGCCGGCATCACCGGCATCATTTACGGTCTGGTGGGTGGTCCCACCAATCGCTTCGGGGTCGACTGGGAATTCGTAGGGCTGGGCGTCGCCACCTGGCTGGTGGCCACGATCTGGACGCGGGTCACCATTGCCGGCGCCGACGCCGACAAGTGTGCACGCAAGAACAGCACCTTGTGCAGCAAGATCATGCCGGGCGCCGACGAGAGTGATCCCTTCGATGAGGTGCGCAAGGCGCGCTGAATTGATGAATTGATTACGTCGTATGAATGTAGGAGCGGCCTTTGGCCGCGAACAGCCTGGTGAACTCCGATTCGCGGCCAAAGGCCGCTCCTACGGGGAATAACGCAATCGCCGGAACTGTGTTGACTACTAGTTTGTGAACGCAGGCTCGATCAGGCGCGCAGCACCATGAGAGCGGACGCCAAGGACAGGCCCCGGCTAGGGCCCCTCGTCCACCGCCCCTTCCTTCTTCACCGCCATGAGGTCCTGCTTGCTCACGCCCATCGCCAGCGCCACCAGACTGGCGACGTAGATGGAGGAGTAGGTACCCACCACCACGCCCAGCAACAGCGCCAGGGCGAAGGATCGGATCACTTCACCACCCAGCAGGTACAGGGCAGCCAGTACCAGCATGGTGGTCAGGCCCGTGATGATGGTGCGTGACAGGGTCTGGTTGATGGACAGGTTCACCACCTCCACGGCCGTACCCTTGCGCACCTTGCGGAAGTTCTCGCGAATGCGATCGAACACCACGATGGTGTCGTTCAGCGAATAACCGATCACCGCCAGCAGGGCCGCCAGGACGGTGAGATCGAATTCGATGCGGAACAGGGAAAACACCCCGAGGATCACGATCACATCGTGCACCAGGGCGGCCACCGCCCCGACCGAAAAGCGGTATTCGAATCGCAGCGCCACGTAGATCAGGATGCCGATGAGGGTGTAGAGCATCGCCAGACCACCCTGCTCCGTCAATTCCTTACCCACCTGTGGACCCACGAATTCCTGGCGCCGCAACTCCACCTTGCTGTCACCCGCCTCGAGGACGGTCATGACCTCCTCGCTGAGCTGGGCGCTGCTGCTTTCCCCGCGCGGTGCGAGGCGAATCAGCACATCCCGTGCCGTGCCGAAGTGTTGAACCTGGGCGTCATCGAAACCCGCCTCGGCCAGCTTGCCGCGTACTTCCCCAAGTTCCACCGACTGCGGGTACCCCACCTCGATGACCGTGCCGCCGGTGAAATCGACTCCGAAGCTCAGCCCCCGGGTCAACAGCAGTACCAGGGATGCGATAATGACGAACAGGGTCAGCGCCACCGCGATGCGGCGCTGACCCATGAAGTCGATGGCGGTCTCTTTCCTGAAAAATTCCATGAGTTCTCCTCCGCCCTACACCGACAGGCGCGTCACGCGCCGGCCGCCATAGATCAGGTTGATGACCGCGCGGGTGCCCATGATGGCGGTGAACATGGACGTGATGATGCCGATGGACAGGGTGACGGCGAAGCCCTTGATGGGGCCGGTGCCAAAGCTGAACAGCACCACGGCCGCAATCAGGGTGGTGATATTGGCGTCGGCAATGGTGGAGAAGGCCTTTTCATAGCCGGCATGAATGGCGGCCTGGGGACTGTTGCCGTTACGCAGTTCCTCGCGGATACGTTCGAAGATGAGCACGTTGGCATCCACCGCCATGCCCACGGTAAGCACGATGCCGGCTATGCCCGGCAGGGTCAGCGTGGCCTGCAGCATGGACAGCACCGCCACGATGATGACCAGGTTCAGCGCCAGGGCCAGGTTCGCCACCAGGCCGAATACCTTGTAGTAAAAGGCCATGTACAGCAGCACCAGCGCGAAGCCGATGATCACCGACTTGAAGCCCTGGTCGATGTTCTCCTTGCCCATGCTGGGACCGACGGTGCGTTCCTCGACGATGTCGATGGGCGCCGCCAGGGCACCGGCGCGCAGCAGCAGGGCCAGTTCGTGGGCCTCGCGCGGACTATCCAGGCCGGTGGTCTGGAAATTGCGGCCGAACACCCCACGGATGGTGGCGACGCTGATCACCTCCTCTACCTTGCGGGTACTGGTCACCCGTTCCCCGTCCACCTCGCGGGTGACCGTGCGGTTCTCGATGAACACCACGGCCATCGGATTCCCTACGTTGTCCTGGGTGAAATCGAGCATGCGCTTGGCGCCGCGACTGTCCAGGGTGACGGATACCATGGGGCCGCCCCCCTGCTGGTCAAGGCCGGAGCGGGCGTTCACAATCTGGTCGCCGGTGACAATCACCTGCTGGCGCAGCAACACCGGCTGGCCGTTACGGTCCTGGTACAGGCGTGAACCCACCGGCACCCGGCCCGCCACGGCGTCCTCGACGCTGCCACGGAAATCCACGGCCCGGTATTCCAGGGTGGCGGTGGCGCCCAGGATATTCTTGGCGGCCACGGTATCCTGCACCCCGGGCAGCTGCACCACGATGCGGCTGTCGCCCTGCTGCTGGATGACCGGTTCAGCGACGCCCAGCTCGTTGACACGGTTACGCAGGGTGGTGATGTTCTGCTGCAGGGCGAAGCGGCGAATCTCGAGGGCCTCCTGCTCGCCGATGGTGCCACGCAGTTCCAGCTCCGCTCCCTCGACCTCTTCCAGCACCAGCTGGCCGAATTCACGCTCGATCAGGTCCCGGGCCTGGCCGAGCTCCTCCGCGTCGCGGAAGCGTATCCGCACGGTATCGCTGCTGGTCTGCACGCCCAGGTAGCGGACGCGGTTCTCGCGCAGCAGGGTACGTACTTCCGTACCATATCGTTCCACCGCCTGGGCCAGTGCCGCGTCCATGTCCACTTCCAGCAGGAAGTGCACCCCGCCACGCAGATCGAGCCCGAGGTACATGGGGCGCGCGTTGAAGCGCTGCAACCAGTCCGGCGTGGCCGGCGCCAGGTTGAGGGCCATCACCAACCGTTCGCCCAGCACCGGCCGCAGCAGCTCCACGGCCCGCAGCTGCTCTTCACTGTCACGGAAGCGGAACAGCACCTGCTCCTGGCCCGGCTCCACACCCTTGGGACTCACACCACCCTCGCGCAGGGCCAGCTGCATGGAATCCACCAGGGCGGAATCCAGTTCGGCGCCACGCAAGGTGGATACCTGCACGGCGGGATCCTCGCCATAGAGATTGGGCAGGGCATAGAGCAGCCCTGCCAGCAGTACGGCCAGGATGAGCACATACTTCCACAACGGATACTGATTAATCATGCGGCAAGCCCCCTGCGGGCCAGTTTTTTCAAACGGGGCTTCCCACCGCAAAGGCGCAAAGTCCGCGGAGAACCACCAGAACTCAAAGAATTTTTCACCGGCTCCACCATCTGATCATGATCGACCTACCGCACACACCGCTCTTCTCAGCGTCCTTCGCGTCTTTGCGGTGAATCGTTTGTTGTTTCAAAGCTCCTGCTTCAGGGTGCCCTTGGGCATCAGCGAGGCCACCGCCTGGCGCTGTACCCGCACCTTGACGTTGGGCGCCGCCTCGATTTCCACGAAGTTCTCGCCCACCTCGATGATCTTGCCCAGCAGGCCGCCATTGGTGACCACCTCGTCACCCTTGGCCAGGGCCGCCACCATGGCGCGATGTTCCTTGGCGCGTTTGGTCTGCGGGCGGATGAGCAGGAAGTAGAAGACCACGAAGATGAGAATCAGGGGCAGGAAGCCCAGCAGCGGATCACCGGCCGGGGCCTCGGCCGCGTAGGCGTTGGAGATGAAGAAACTCATGGTTTTTCCTTGCATTGCCTTGGTTGTATGCGGACACGGGCGGCACCTGGGCGCCGTCCGGGAGCGCCGCATTATGACACAGGTGGCCCCGATTGACCCCTGCGAGCGTGGAAATCCGCCACAAATTCCCGCAGCGCGCCCGCCGCGATGGCGGAGCGCAGGCCGGCCATCAGACCCTGGTAGTAATGGAGGTTATGGACGGTATTCAGGTGGGCGCCCAGCATCTCGCCACAGCGGTCCAGATGGTGCAGGTAGGCCCGGCTGTAGTTGCGGCAGGTATAGCAGTCGCAGTCGGGGTCCACGGGTCCCGTATCGGTGCGATGGCGGCTGTTGCGGATACGCACCACCCCCGCGTGGGTGAACAGGTGGCCGTTGCGGGCATTGCGGGTGGGCATGACGCAGTCGAACATGTCCACCCCCTGCTGTACCGCCGCCACGATATCCTCCGGCGTGCCCACGCCCATCAGGTAGCGTGGCCGCTCGGCCGGCATACGGGGGGTGATATGGTCGAGGATGCGCTCCCGATCCTCGCGCGGCTCGCCCACGGACAGACCGCCAATGGCGTAGCCGTCGAAGCTGATATCCACGAGACCACGCAATGATTCCTCGCGCAGGTGGTTGTACATGCCGCCCTGCACGATGCCGAACAGGGCCGCCGTCCTGTCACCCGTTTCGGCATCGTGGGCGTCACGCGAGCGCCGCGCCCAGCGCAGGGACAACTCCATGGAGTCGCCCGCCTCCCGTTCCGTGGCCGGATACGGGGTGCACTCATCGAAGATCATGACGATATCGGAGCCCAGGCGGCGCTGCACCGCCATGGATTCCTCCGGCCCCATGAACACCTTGTCGCCGTTGATAGGGGAACGGAAATGCACACCTGCTTCGGTGATCTTGCGCAGATCGCCCAGGCTGAACACCTGGAAGCCACCGGAGTCGGTGAGGATCGGGCCTTCCCAATGCATGAAATCATGCAGGTCGCCATGGGCGGATATGATCTCCGTGCCGGGGCGCAGCATGAGATGGAAGGTATTGCCGAGGATGATCTGGGCGCCGGTGTCGCGCACCTGTTCCGGCCGCATGGCCTTCACTGTTCCATAGGTACCCACGGGCATGAAGGCCGGGGTATCCACCGTGCCGCGTTCGAACATCAGGCGGCCGCGCCTGGCGGGACCGTCGGTGTGGAGAAGTTCGAATTTCATTTGTGGCAGAGGCTCATTTTTGCGTCGGTTTTACGGAACACGGAGAACGCGGAGACGCGGAGACGCGGAGAACACCGAGAAAACCCGATCATTGCAAAACCCCTCCTGTAGGAGCGGCCTTGGCCGCGAATGTTCGCGGGCAGAGCCCGCTCCTACACATTCTTTTAGCAACGATTGGATTAATTGAACTTGTCCGTGTTCTTCCGTGGATTCCGTGGCCAATGATGCATTCCGTTTTTAGTGATTCCATGAAACCTCTGCGTTCTCTGCGTTTCGCAACGCCATCAGCCTTCAGAACCACGACACTCCAGGAACATGGCGTCGCCGTAGCTGAAAAATCGATAACCGGCCTCCACCGCATGGCGGTAGGCGGCCATCACCGGTTCATAACCGGCGAAGGCACACACCAGCATCAACAGGGTCGATTCCGGCAGATGGAAATTGGTGACCAGGGCGTCGATGACCCGGAAGCGGTAGCCGGGGGTGATAAAGATATCCGTCTCGCCCTGTAACGGCCGCAATTCCCCGTCCCGGGCAGCCGACTCGAGACTGCGTACCACCGTAGTGCCCACCGCCACCACCCGTCCGCCCCGGGCGCGGGCCGCCGTGACGCCGGCACAGACGGCCTCGTCCACCTCCACCCATTCGGCGTGCATGCGATGGTCCTCGACACGTTCGGCACGTACCGGCTGAAAGGTGCCGGCGCCCACATGCAGAGTGACATACGCGAATTCCACGCCGCGTTCCCGCAGGCGCGCCAGGACTTCGGCATCGAAATGCAGTCCCGCGGTGGGCGCCGCCACGGCACCAGGGGCGCGGGCATAAACGGTCTGGTAGCGCTCCCGGTCGCCGGCTTCGTCGGGCCGGTCGATATAGGGCGGCAAGGGCATGTGACCGTGCCGTTCCAGCAGTTCCAGCACCGGCCGCTCGCCGGCGAAGCACAGGCGGAACAGGTCGTCCTCGCGCCCCTCCACCGTCGCCCTGATCTCCCCGTCCAGCCGCAGGACCGTGCCCGCCCCCGGTGCCTTGCTGGCCCGTATGTGGGCCAGCGCCCGGCGCTCGTCCAGCAGGCGCTCCACCAGCACCTCCACCTTGCCGCCGCTGCCCTCCTTGTGGCCGTGCAGGCGCGCCGGGATCACCCGGGTGTCATTGAACACCAGCAGGTCGCCCGGGTTGAGCAGGTCCGGGAGTTCGTGAAAGTGCAGGTCATGGCAACGGCCGTCGGGTGCCAGCCGCAGCAACCGGCTGGCACTGCGCCGTTCGGTGGGTTGGCGGGCAATGCGGTCAGGGGGCAGGCTATAGTGAAAATCGCGGCGCAGCATGGCGCGGCATGGTAGCACAATCCCCGTCCGCCCTTGCCCCGCGGACGGAATACCTTATACTAGCGGACCTCTTGCCGGGGTGGCGGAACTGGTAGACGCGCCGGATTCAAAATCCGGTTCCTTTGCGGGAGTGCGAGTTCGATTCTCGCCCTCGGCACCATTTTCCCGCCAGGCGGGCCGGCGACCCCGGTCCGACTGCACAAGGCGGGCACCATACGGTTATAATTGACTCCTGCTCGTACCCCGACCCTGCCAGAAATTCTGGCACGGAAAATGCGAGTCACCAGCATACATCACACTCTTGGGAATCCCATGCCCGGCACACGTTTTTCACTGGAAGTCCAGCCCACCATCCCGGAACGCCTGAACCATCTCCCGGTCCTGGCCAACGACCTGCTGTACAGCTGGGACCGCGCCGTACGCGGCCTGTTCTTCCGGCTCGATCGTGACCTGTGGGAAAGCTGCAAGCATAACCCCAAGCTGTTTTTGCGCCGGATCTCCCAGCAGGCCCTGGACGAGGCCGCGGAAGACCGGATCTTCCTGGAGGACTACAACCGGGTCCTTTCCGCCTATAACAGCTACAACGAGACCCAGATCCGCGATGACGTCGCCGAACACCTGCAGCCCGGGCAGGACCTGGTGGCCTATTTCTGTGCCGAGTTCGGCCTGCACGAGAGCCTGCCCATCTATTCCGGCGGCCTGGGCATCCTGGCCGGCGACCACTGCAAGGCCGCCAGTGACCTGGGCCTGCCCTTCGTGGCCGTGGGCATGCTGTACCGCCAGGGCTATTTCATCCAGACCATCGACGAACACGGCAACCAGGTAGCCCACTACAACACCACCGATTTCGACCAGCTGCCGCTGCGCCACGCCATGGACAAAGAGGGCAATTCCCTGCGCGTAAGCGTCGACCTGCCCGGCCGTGCGGTACAACTGCAGGTATGGGAGGCCAAGGCCGGCCATATCACTCTCTACCTGCTGGACAGTGATCTCCCAGCCAACCAGGAGGCCGACCGCGCCATCACCTACCAGCTCTATGGCGGGGATTCCAATACCCGCATCCAGCAGGAAATCGTGCTGGGGGTCGGCGGCGTGCGCGCCCTGCGGGCCCTGGGCCTCACCCCCACGGTCTGGCACATCAACGAGGGGCATGCCGCCTTCATGATCCTGGAACGTTGCCGGGAATGTGGTCAAAAACAGGGCATGGATTTTTCCAGTGCACTGGAAATGGTCGCCGCTTGCACCGTATTCACCACCCACACCCCGGTGGCTGCGGGCCATGACATCTTCGACCACAACCTGATCAGCAGTTATTTCGAGGATTACGTCAAGGAACTGGGCATCGATATGGCGCACTTCCTTTCCCTCGGTGCCAGCCCCGGCAATCAGGGCGGTTTCAACCAGACCGTACTGGCCCTGCGTGGCTCGCGCTTCCACAACGGGGTCAGCCGCATCCACGGCGAGGTGGCTTCGCGCATGGAAGGCTATGTGTGGCCGCAAATTCCCCATGACGAGAATCCCATTCGCCATGTCACCAACGGTGTGCACGTACCCACCTTCCTGGCACGCGAATGGGCCAACCTCTATGACATGCGTTTCGGTCTGGAATGGCGTTCGGAACTGCTCAACGAATCCTACTGGGAGCGGGTGGACGAGATCCCCAACCACAGCTTCTGGAGCCTGCGCCAGTCCCTGAAATCGGAACTGATGACCAATGTGCGCCGTCGTGCCGTGCTGCAGCACCGCCGCAACGGCTGCAGCGAGGCCCTCATCGAACGCATCACGCAGCACCTGAGCCCCCACGAGACCGACATCCTCACCGTGGGCTTCGCGCGCCGTTTTGCCACCTACAAACGCGCCACCCTGCTGTTCTCCGATCCGGACCGGCTGGCGCGGCTACTCAACGACCCCAAACGGCCCGTACTGCTGATTTTCGCCGGCAAGGCACATCCCAGCGACCTGCCCGGCCAGCACCTGATCCGTGTCATCCATGATTTCTCCCGGCGCCCGGAATTCATCGGCAAGATCATCCTGCTGGAAGGCTATGACCTGGCCCTGGGCCGCAAGCTGGTGACCGGCGTGGACGTTTGGCTGAACAATCCCGAATATCCCATGGAGGCCAGTGGAACTTCGGGTGAGAAGGCCGGCCTCAACGGTGTCATCAACTTGAGTGTCCTGGACGGCTGGTGGGGCGAGGGCTACAACGGCGAGAATGGCTGGGCCATCACGCCCCATGGGCCACAGTTCGACGCCACCTACCGCAACCAGGAAGAAGGCAGCGAACTGTTGGACATCCTGGAGCGCCAGGTGATCCCGCTCTACTACGAACGCAACGGCCACGGCTACTCGGAAAAATGGGTGAACATGTCCAAGGCTTCCATGAAGTCCATCCTGCCCCAGTTCAACTCGCAACGCATGGTGATGGACTATGTGCGCGATTTCTACGGCCCCGCCAGTCGCCAGGGTCGTATCCTGCACCAGACAGGGGCGGCCGGCGCCAAGGCACTGGCGCGCTGGAAGAGCCGGGTACTGGCCGCCTGGTCCGGCGTCAGCATGCGCCAGGCGGAGTCCGCCCCGCCGGCCATACATGCCGGGGAAAAACTGACCCTGACCCTGGCCGCGAAGCTGAATGGTCTCAAGGCCGACGATGTGGTGGTGGAATGCGTGGTAGGTACCGAGGACGAGCATCGCAAGTTCATCGCCCACGACCATATCCGCTTCACGGCCCGGGGCAACAATGACCAGGGCGAGACCCTGTTCAGCCTGGATCTCGATCCACCTTTGCCGGGCCTGCAGCATTACCAGCTGCGCATGTACCCCTACCATCAGATGCTGAGCCATCCCTTCGAGACGGGATGCATGATCTGGTTGTAGGCGGCTGTCGGGCATCATCCCGACATAACTATGGCAGGCGGTCGTACACCTCCACCAGGTGGCGGATGCGCTGCTCCAGCCCCTCCGGCACCTGCTCCCACTGGAAACGCCAGCGCCAATTGCCCTCGTCGGTGCCGGGCCGGTTCATGCGCTGGTCGCTGCCCATGGCGAGCACATCCTGCATGGGCACCATGGCCAGCCGCGCCACCGACATGAAGGCGGCACGCACCAGCAGCCAGGGCATCTCTTCCTGGGAGTTGGCGAGGTAACCGCGCACCATGGCCTGCTGCCGGGCATCCAGGGCATTGAACCAGCCCAGGCTGGTGTCGTTGTCGTGGGTGCCGGTGTAGACCACGCTGTCAGTCTCATGGTGATGGGGCAGGTACAGGTTCTTGGGATCACCATCGAAGGCGAACTGCAAGACCTTCATGCCCGGAAGGCCAAAGCGGGCACGCAGGGCATCCACTTCCGGGGTGATGGTACCCAGATCCTCGGCCACCAGTGGCAGGGGATCGAAGCACGCCTGCAGGCATTCGAACAGGGCCTCGCCCGGCGCCTTCACCCAGCGGCCATCGACGGCCAGTTCCGAGGCGGCATCGATCTCCCAGTAGGCCTCGAAGCCGCGGAAATGGTCGATACGCACCAGGTCGAACAGGTCCAACTGAGTGGCGATGCGCTCCACCCACCACTGGAAGTTCCCCGCCTGCATGCGCTCCCAATCGTATTGGGGATTGCCCCAGCGTTGTCCGGTCTCGGAAAAATAATCGGGCGGCACCCCTGCCACCTTGCGCGCCTGCCCATGCTCATCCACGGAAAATAATTCCCGATGCGCCCACACCTCGGCGCTGTCGTGGGCCACGAAGATGGGTATGTCGCCGAACAGCAGCACCTGCCGTTCATTGGCATAATGACGCAACTGGTGCCATTGGCGAAAGAACACGAACTGCTCGAAACGCACGCCTTCGATGGTGGCAGCCAGTCGCCGCCGCGCCTCTTCAAGGGCGTCGGACTCACGATCACGCAGGGATGCCGGCCATTGCACCCAGCTGCGATCCTGTTGCTCAGCACGCAGGGCCGTGTAGAGCGCGTAATCCTGCAGCCAGTGATCATGTGCCTGCACGAAGTCGCGATATTCGGCCTGTGCCGCCTCACCACCATGACGCAGAAAACCGTTGTGGGCTACTGCCAGCCAATCACCGCACGATCCCTCGGGGTTGAAGCCTTTTTCCGCCATCCAGCCCCACTCCACCAACAGCTCGGGGTTAATCAGGCGCGGATTACCGGCATGCACGGACAGGCACTGGTAGGGGGAGGAATCCTCATGGGTAGGGCCCAGCGGCAGGGTCTGCCACACGGACAGGCCACTGCGCGCCAGGAACTCCACGAACCGGTAGGCCTCGGGACCCAGGTCACCCTGTTCCCGTGCGCCCGGCAAGGACGTGGGGTGCAGCAATAGCCCGGCACGGCGGCCACCCAGCACCTGGCTCACGGGATGCGGCTGCGCCCCGCTCACGAGAGCTTACGCCGCCGGCTTGCCGTGACGCATGGTGCCGCCATGTTCTGGTCGTCCGTGGCCATGGGTGAAGGATTCCTGGAGATACGTCGGGGGTTCGCGATCCAGCAGCCGGTAGAGATTGACCAGGTGGGTACGGAACAGCCGTTCAAAATCACTGACCGTATCTTCGGGATTGTAGTCACCGAACCACCAGAACCAGTCGGAACCTTCGCAGATGGAGAGCTGATGACGAGCCACCAGCAACTGGTCGCCATCGAGACTGCCCTCGGTGACCACCTGATCGAATACCTGCTTGGCATCCCCCAGCATCTCCCAGCCACGATTCTTGTCCTTGTCGCCGATCCAGGTGGAGAAGGTACCATACACCCAGCTGCCACCCACCATATTCGAAACGCTATCACACTGTTTCGCGGCTGCCAGATAGTCACTGAAAGTGGTCATCGCCAGGCGCGGGTGGGCGGCCAGCTGTTCATAGAGGGCGCTGAGGAAATAGTAGCCGTTCTCGGGATAGTGCTCCCAGGCATTTTCACCGTCGAGAATGATAGACACCACGGGATCGGCTTCATCACGAGTGGCTTCGGCGATGGTTTCCAGGTGATGCACCAGGTTCCCCACGGCATCATCCGCGTGCCAGTTGGAATACTTGAAACCGATGAGATCGGACAGGCCGTCGTCGCGGAAGAAACAGGCCAGTTTACCGTCCCCCAGGGTATAGGGGTGGTACATGGGACCAAGGCCCGCGGCCTCCTCGCCACGACCGCTGCGGTGCAGGCTGTTGCGCAATACGAATTCCCCGCTGGCCACCCACTGGAAGCCCGCCGCCTCGAACAGTTTCAGGCTGGCACCGCTCACCGCCCCCTCGGAGGGCCAGCAGCCGGCGGGGCGAACATCGAAAAACTGTTCAAAGGTCGATATTCCCTCCCGTATATGCCACTGGGCCCGTTCAAGGCCACCGGGATAATGATCCAGCTTGGGCAGGGGCGCGTCGGGCATGGCCTCGTGCGTGCTGTCGAGATCCAGCAACAGGGGGACGATGGGGTGGGCATAGGGGGTAAGCGACAGTTCCACCTGCCCGTTCGCCGCCAGGCTACGGTAGCGGTCGATGATCCCGGCCAGCAGTTCGCCGAGAATCGCCACCAAGGCACGCCGGTCGTGTGCGCTGAAATTGACAGCCTTCTCCTGCAGCGCCTGTATTTCCAGGTTTTCACGCCGTACCGTTTCCCCCATCCAGGCCAGGTGATACCAGACCAGCAGGTCATGCAGGTACTGGTCGTTGACATAATGTATGCCGTCGGGATTTTCCAGAAAACAGCGCGCCAGGTCCGCCAGCTTCCGGTAGGCGGGAAAGCGATCGATCATGCGAGTGCCGTGGGCGCGCAGACAGGCGTGCAGCAGATCCATACGATGCTCGGCCGCCTCCGGCAGGCTGGGTTCCGCCAAGGCCGAAAGCAGGGGGTCGCGGATGGTTTTGCCATCGCGCAGGAAGGCGTGCACCTGCGCCGAGTAGTCGGCGATCTGTTCCAGGAGAATGGGCGCGAAGTTCACCACGGCCCGTGCTCGCGGCACCGCTTCCAGGTGGGCAGCCATGTCGGTGTAGTCCTTGATGGCGTGCAGGTAGGTCCAGGGCAGATGGTACTCGCCGGTCAGCAGGTCGCAGTACTGGGGCTGGTGCATATGCCAGCACAGGACCACCTTCAGGCGTTTTTCAGCGGACATGATGCAATTCCTGGCCGAGCATCTCCGGGGTCACCAATACCACACCACCGGGGGTGACATGAAAACGTTCGGAATCGGCCTTGGGGTCTTCCCCGATCACGGTCTTGGGCGGTATGCGGCAGCCACGATCGATGACCACCTTGTTCAGGCGGCTGTCATGGCCGATATCCACTCCGGGCATCACCACGGCATCCTGCACCACTGCACAGGAATGGACCTTTACGTTGGAGAACAGCAAGGAATGGCGCACCAGGGCGCCGGATATGACACAGCCACCGGAAACCATGGAGTCCACCGCCATGCCGCGCCGGTCATCATCGTCGAACACGAACTTGGCGGGTGGAAGTTGTTCCTGGTAGGTCCAGATGGGCCATTCCTCGTCGTACAGATTCAGTTCCGGTGTCACGCCGATGAGCTCCAGGTTGGCTTCGTAGAAGGCATCCACCGTACCCACGTCACGCCAGTAGGCCTGTTTTCCACTCTCTATATCGCGGAAGGGGTAGGCATGTACACGGTAGTTTGAAATCACCGATGGAATGATGTCCTTGCCGAAGTCATGACTGGAATAATCGGAATCGGCATCCTTGATCAGTTGTTCGTACAGGAACCTGGTATTGAAGACATAGATCCCCATGGAGGCCAAGGCCCGGTCACTGCTGCCTGGCATGGGATGGGGCTTGTCCGGCTTTTCATGGAACTGCACCACCTGGCCGTTATCGTCCACGGTCATGACCCCGAATTCGCGCGCCCGCTCCAGTCCCACCTCGATACAGCCCACGGTCATATCCGCCTGCTGCTCCACATGGTGGGCAATCATCGGGCCGTAGTCCATCTTGTAGATGTGGTCCCCGGCCAGGATCAGCACGTACTCAGGATCGTGATTGCGGATGATGTCCAGGTTCTGGTAGACGGCATCGGCGGTACCGGCATACCAGGAAGACTCGATGCGCTGCTGGGCGGGCAACAATTCGACGAACTCGCCGAATTCACCGCGCAGGAACCCCCAGCCCTTCTGGATATGCTGGAGCAGGGAATGGGCCTTGTACTGGGTCAGGATTCCAATACGACGAATACCGGAATTCATGCAGTTGGACATGGGGAAATCAATGATGCGGAACTTGCCACCGAAGGGCACCGCCGGTTTGGCACGCCACAAGGTCAACTGCCGCAGGCGGGAGCCACGCCCGCCGGCCAGAATCAGGGCCAGGGTGTTGCGGGTGAGGCGGCTGACAAAACGCGGGGTCTGACTCATAATCCAAACAACTCCCAAGGCGAAGATTCGATCCATGTACCGGCCACTATGGTACCATCTGAATCGCTGCTGTGAATCGGCTCTTGCTTCATTCCCGGAAAAACCAACTTCATGGCTTCAGGCTGACTTGACCTTGAAAACTCCAGCACCCCACACCACAGCGCCCCTGCCCGCCGGGCTCCGGCGCCTGGCCGAGGCCCGCCACCATGACCCCTTCGAGGTCCTGGGGCGCCATCCCGAGGGGGAGCGGGTGCGGGTGCGCGCCTTTCTGCCCGACGCCGAATGGGTACGGCTGGAGGACAGCGGGCTGGACCTGCAACGCCGGCAGGGCACGGATTTCTTCGAGATCCTGGCCGATGCCGACCAGGTGCCGGAACGCTACCAACTGCGCTGGGGCCACAAGGATGGGGGTGAAACCCTGAGCCATGACCCCTATGCCTTCCCGCCCCAGGTGGGCGATTTCGACCTCTACCTGTTCGGTGAGGGCCGTCACTGGCACTGTTACCGGGTGCTGGGGGCGCACTGCCATCGCGCCGACGCCATCGACGGCGTGCGCTTCGTGGTCTGGGCGCCCAACGCGGAGCGGGTCAGCGTGGTGGGCGATTTCAATCGCTGGGACGGTCGGGTGCATGCGATGCGCTCGCGCGGCGGTGGCGGCATATGGGAACTGTTCATTCCCGGTCTCGGCAACGGAGTGCTGTACAAATATGAAATCCGCAACCGTGAGCGCGGCAGCATCCACGTCAAAACCGACCCCTATGGTCAGGAATTCGAGCTGCGGCCAGGCACGGCGCCGCGGGTACGGGCGCCCACCCGTCATGCATGGGGCGACGCGGACTGGATGGCGCGGCGCGGCCATGCCGACTGGCTGCACCAGCCCATGTCCGTCTACGAATTGCACCTGGGTTCCTGGCAGCGCGGCGAGCACAATAAATTCCTTAATTATCGCACCCTGGCCGAGCGCATCGTCGCCCATGTGAAACCCCTGGGTTTCACCCACATCGAGCTGCCAAGGGCGAACATCGCGAATGGGGCACGCTGATCTTCAACTACGGGCGTAACGAGGTGAGGAATTTCCTGCTCTCGAGCGCCGTCTGCTGGCTGGAGGAGTTTCATATCGACGGCCTGCGCGTGGATGCCGTTGCATCCATGCTGTATCTGGATTATTCCCGCGAGGCCGGCGACTGGTTGCCCAATATCCATGGTGGCAGGGAAAACCTGGAGGCGATCCAGTTCCTTCGGGAAATGAATGAGGTGACCCTTGGCCAGCATCCCGGCACCCTGGTGATCGCCGAGGAATCCACTGCCTGGCCCCAGGTCACTCAACCCACCTACGTCGGTGGACTGGGTTTCAGCATGAAGTGGAACATGGGCTGGATGCACGACACCCTGGAGTACATGCGCAAGCAAGCGGTGCACCGCCAGTTCCATCACGACTCCCTCACCTTCGGCCTGCTCTATGCCTTCACCGAGAATTTCGTCCTGCCCTTCTCCCATGACGAAGTGGTACACGGCAAAGGTTCCATGCTCGGCAAGATGCCCGGTGACGACTGGCAACGCTTCGCCAACCTGCGCCTGCTGTACAGCTATATGTTCACCTACCCGGGCAAGAAGTTGCTGTTCATGGGCAGCGAGTTCGCCCAATCCGGGGAATGGGACTTCGATGCCGCCCTGCCCTGGCATCTGCTACAGCATGCCCCCCACCAGGGCATGCGCACCCTGATCGGCGACCTCAACCG